>JAQSDT010000676.1 GCA_029946075.1 bacterium
CGCCAATATCAGCATGACCTTCGATCGCGATCCCGGCGACGTCAGGCTCGACGCTGGCTTCACCGGCGGCATGCAGGCGACCATCGTGCGCTACGACAGCCGCAACGGCCGCTTCGACGTCACCTTCGAGATCACCAGTGAAAGCGGCGTCGCCGCGACCAAGCTGCGCTTCACCGGCACCGCGGTCGAGACCGTCGAGGCCGCCGTGCTGGCGCGCAATATCGAGCGCAACGAGGTCATCAAATCCTCCGACGTGCTGGTCGAGCGCCGCCCCAGGGCCGAAGTCGGCCATGATGCCGCCTCGCGCGACCGCACCGTCGGCATGCAGGCCCGCCGCCAGCTCCGCGCCGGCCAGGCGGTCAAGGCCGCCGATCTTGCCAAGCCGGACCTCGTGCAGCGCGACCAGAACGTCACGCTGATCTACGACGCAGCGGGGCTCTATCTCACCGTCCGCGGCAAGGCGCTCGACAACGGCACCGAGGGCGACGTCGTCTCGGTGATGAACCTGCAGTCGAAGCGCACGGTGTCCGGCACCGTGACCGGCCGCGGCCAGGTGTCGATCACGGTCGCAACGCCCCGCCCCGCGCAGACCAGCGACGCCGCCCCTTCGCCCGGCATCGCACCGGTTGCCGTCGCCACCGCCAGTTCCCCAGTCGCTCCCAAAACCGAGTAATGTAGATGTCAGTCTCCCGTATCAACCGCATCATCCTGACCGGCGCGCTGCTATCCCTCGGCGCACTCGCCAGCGGTTGCTCCTCGATCGACCGTCTCTCCCAGATCGGCGAAAAGCCGAAGCTGACCGAGATCGAGAACCCGACCACGCAGCCCGGCTACAAGCCGGTGCAGATGCCGATGCCGAAGCCCGAGCAGGCGTCCTACAACGCGAACTCGCTGTGGCGGAACGGCTCCCGCGCCTTCTTCAAGGATCAGCGCGCGGCGCGGATCGGCGATCTGCTCACCGTGACGGTCAACATCACCGACAAGGCCAACATCGCCAACGAGACCCAGCGCAGCCGCTCCAACAAGGAAGATTCGGGGATCACCGACTTCATCGGCAGCAAGACGATGGGCCTGCAGGCGCAGAAGGTGCTGCCCGGCCGCATCCTCACCGCCGACTCGACGGCCTCGAGCGACGGCAAGGGCTCGGTCAACCGCCAGGAAGCGTTGCAGACCAACGTCGCCGCCGTGGTGACCCAGGTGTTGCCGAACGGCAATCTGGTGGTCGAAGGCAAGCAGGAAATCCGCGTCAACTTCGAAATCCGCGAACTGATCGTCGCCGGCATCGTCCGCCCCGAGGACATCCAGAGCGACAACACCATCGATTCCTCAAAGATCGCCCAGGCCCGCATCGCCTATGGCGGCCGCGGCCAGATCACCGACGTACAGCAACCCCGCTACGGCCAGCAGGTGATGGACGTCCTGTTACCTTTCTAGAATTTCTCCCGAGCTCCCACATCCCGCTGCGAACCTAGGCGCGGCGTGATGTTTAACGCGGCCCTTGCTAGCTCCCCTGGCAAGGGCCGCGCCACTTTCTTTGGAGCTAGAAAAAACAATGACTTACCTCAATCTACCTGCCTATTCCGTGCCAGAAGGTGCCGCTCGCACCAGCTGCATCCGGTCAAGTTACGCAGCCATTGCCTTGTCGACGACACCGACGACCGGCGGTCCTGCCTGACGCTATCTCTTCAAATCCGCTCCCGATCTGAGGACCAAGCTCTCCAGTCCCTGCGAACGGGTAACCGCGCGCCCTTCTGGCAGGCCTGAGTTCTCTCACGGCGACGCCCGCGGCGCCCATGCACGAGGAGACCGGCCGCTACAGGAGCGGCAATCCTCTAGATACTCCGTTGTTTCTCGGGATGGTTGTGGTATCGGGGTCAATCAATTCGGAGATTCAAATTGCCTACAGAAGCCCAAAAAACGTGGGGCGCGTCCCCAACCGGTTGGACGTCCGCAAAGGACGAAGAGCCAGGAACGCTGGCTTTCTTTGACAAGGCGAGAGCCTACCGAGACAACATCGAGCAGCCATGGCTTGGCGACGTCATCCCGTTCCAAGCCATGTCAGGCAAACGCGTCCTCGAAATCGGTTTTGGCCCCGGTTACGACGCTCTAAAATTCATGCAGTCCGGTGCAATCTATTCCGGGATCGACATCACCGAAGAGAACGTGGAGCGCACCAGAAAGCATCTCGGGTTTTTCGGCCTGTCACCCGATGTTCGACAGGGCGATGCGGAGCAACTGCCCTACCCCGATGCATCGTTCGATGTCGTATACTCAAATGGCGTTCTGCATCATGTGCCGGATCTCGATCGAGCACTGAAAGAAGCCCGGCGCGTGCTCAAGCCCGGCGGCGAGCTTCGAGTCCTGATGTATCACCGCCACTCGGTTTTTTACTACGGCATGATAGCGCTGCATCTTGTGAGCGGTCAGCACAAGACGGAAAGCCTGGCTGATCGGCGGTCGCGGATTGAAGCAAGTTCGGCGAACGCGCGCCCGATTGTGAACGTCTATTCAAGGAGAGAATTGGCTCGCATCCTCAAGACCAACGGCTTCAAGGTGAACGGGATCACCGCTCGAAAATGCACCGCCGAGGATATTCCCGCGCCACCGCGGCTGATGCCGCTGCTGCGGACGATTCCGCGGCCGATCTACTCAATGCTTGGACGGCTCGCAGGGTGGTACCTGATCGCTGACGCGACAACTTAAGGCGAGCCCGATCGCCAGCAAGAAGCCGCCAGTCGACTGAACCCAGAGATAGACCAGCGCATACTCTCGCTGTGCCAGAACGGCAATACATGTCACGATCGCGAGTCCAAACAGGGCATCCGCATCTGAGAGCCGTGACCGGTAAAGCCGGCCGAGAGCGACAAGTACAGCGACGATAAACATTGCCGCATACCCGATGGCACTCAATACGCCCCCTTGAATCCACGCATCCACAAACCCGTTATGAGATTCGGCCTCGGGCGCCCGGCAAATGGTGGGGCCGTAGTTCCCAAGGCCATACCCGAATATGAAAAATGTCAACGATCGCTCCGGTTCCTTTGCTTCACACAAATCCGGCGCCGCTTTCGTTTGCCGCTGGCTTGGCAGCGCCTTGCTTGCATGCGTCGAGCCGGCCCTTTCTTCGCTAGCCAGATGCCCGTTGCTCAAATATGGGTTGGATCCATCGAGCGCCGAAGCCGCCATCTCCTTGCGCTGCTCGATCGTCGAAAGATTCCGCCAATAGTCGCGCCATTCTGGCGTCGTGAAACTAATGAGGCTGGCTGCGCAGACGCCGATCGCCGCGGCAACTTGCCGGCGGCGCTGCCGCGACCAGTACGATACCGCCACCAGGCCTGCTGTTGCGAGCAACAAAACCACGAACGCGCCACGAGAAAAGATGGCAAGGGTCATGACTGCCATCGTCATCGTACAAAGCAGCCACAGCGCCCGACTCAGATGGCACATAACGAAGAGATAGGCCGTCAAAATCAAGCTCACCGCGAGGATGTTTGCCTGCTTGTTAAAATTGCCGAGCAGCTTGAAGTAGAGCATGAGCGACCAAAGATCCTCGTCGCCCCTCGCCCTCAACAACATTGTCCCGAACGACCCACGGGAGATCTCAGGCTCGATCTCGATCATCAGCGAGAAATTCCAAGCCAGAAAGCACAAAAAACAAGCCGCCCAGAACGCCTGTCCTACAACAAACGCTTTGGCGACCTGGATGAAAAGTCTGCCATCGACGGATTGAACCGCGACCATGAGAAACGGCCCCAAGATCATCACCGAGCCGATGTAGAACGGCGACGATCCGTTCACAACGCCAGATACGATTAGCCCGCTACCGTAAAGCACTAGAGACCACGTTAGTACGGCCGGCGAGTTCGTCCGACCACGAAACCACAGCAGTCCAGCGATGGCGCCGACTGCCGGATGGAAAAGGTAACCCGCCAGGCCCACCTTCAGGACCAACTGGTTCCTGACAGCAGAAAGAACGATCTCAAAAGGAAGCGCCGCAACGCACAATAGGGTCAGCCATCGCATAATTGCTGAAGGATTTCCGCCGCGTTTTCCAAGAAGATCGACCATATTGAAGCAGTTGCGTCTGGTGCCACCTGAGTAGCGGGTTGCTGGTCCTGCATAGTGGTCTATACACCGTATCGAACCCGGTAAACCCGCATGATTGGGCCGAACATATCGACCCACAAAAGCGCTGACTAGTTCCCCTCCATGATGATCCAGCCAGCGCCGCCCAACTAAAGTCGGGCATGCTTTCCAGAGATCGCGGCGATGAACGCATGCCAGTAGCGTAGCGCTGCCCACGCAGTGGCACGATAATGTGGCTCTGCGCACGTCGTTGTTGGCGCAGTTAATTATGATTGTCGTTTACCTGGTCCGGAAACCATGAGAGAAGACTGATGGAATTTTTCTATCGGTGGTTGCAGAATATGGACTGGGCATGTCTCCTCTCGGTTTGAAAACGGATTGGCTACGCGGGCGCGCTTTTGCTGCACTGCCTTTCACCCCCGTCATCTTTTTCCTGTTCGCCTACGTCGCGACGACAGTCCTCGGAAATGCGCTTTACGAAATCCCATCTTTACGGTCTCTGCCGAGCCTTAGCGGCATCGATCTCGACAAGCTCGATGGACCGTTCAGCCTTGGGTTCTGGACGCTGCTGCTGATCCCCATTGGCGCAGTACCGATCATTAGCTGGGCCGTCGCCCGCGCTGCACGCAGCCTCGCAGTATCCTTTGCACAGGTAGCGTCGGACCTTTCGCTTCCGGTCTATCTGGCAATAACTGTCCCGCTTTACCTTTATGTCACATATGCCTTGGTCGAGGCAGACGCCTTTAACAAGCTGTTTGCAGGCGTGGACGGAGTTGAAGCAGTAAGGAACCGGTTCGCGGTAATCGCGGCGCTTAGCACACCGTTGCGCATCTGCCTGATGTCGTTGCTGGTGTTTCTTGGGATGTACTCCGCAACCAAGGTGCTGCGTCATCCGAGGCTGTCGTGGCGCATCATCTTCGCAGCGAACATAACCGCCCTTTCAGCCCTGCTTCTCGCCCTCAACATGAAATGGCCGCTGCTGCTATTCCAGATATCGCTGGCGATGCAAGTGCTGGCTTTCTCCGCCAAGCGCCGCCTCCGCGACACTTTTCTCGTTCTAGCATTGGTGTCCGCCAGCTATTTCGCGGTTTCATCTGCTCTGCTGCGCCTCGGTCAGGTCGGAACATTCGACGCGGTCAACGCCAAGAGTGCCCCCCCCCGTCCTGATACTTCGCTGTCAGCTCAGATAATGTTCCTTGGGCTGCAAGCTATCAATAGGATGGCGATGGGAGTTCCGTTCTACTGGGAGGAGTTCGCCAACCAAGGTAAGCGCTGCGGATCGCTGTTCGACAGCGCCTTTAACAAAAACCCCGCCGCGTGCCAGCCGTCGCACCTGATTTACGAGAAGATGTTCCGAGATGAATTTGCCGGGCGCGGTACACAACCAGCAGCGTTCCACATCTATGAGTTCGCGCGCGCTGGCTGGCCGGGTGCATTGCTCACGATGTGCCTTGGCGGCGCAATCCTTGGACTATTCGTTGCGCTTTGGCCGGCCACGCGACAAAACGACCTCGTCGCAACAATCTTCTCCATGGGTGTTCCGACCGGTTACATGCTCGCTCAACTACCCGTTGAAGGCGTCATCTTCTATGATCACGGCATCGCCTATTGGGCGCTGATGGTGGCGGTCACGAGCGCCGCAACTTTTTTCATCAAGAGCGTAGTTTCAGTTGCTCTCCCTAATGATCCAGTTAGGCCCGTCCGACTGAAGCCGGGGATAATTGCCGGCGGTCGCGGCCAGGACCGCAGTGCCAGAAACGCCGCCGGCGGTAGGCACGATATTTGAACAGCTTTTCGATCAAGGCGTTGCGCGACAGCATGACTCCCAAGACGACGGCATCGCTCGGTGGCTACAATTCGGTCCGCCGTTCCATGAAACAAACGCGCACGCGGTCCAAGACATCACGCTGAACGCCAGGATTTTCGCCACGACAGTGACACAAGGACCCACCTGCACTAAACAGGGCCCTATAACACAAGCATACCGTGAACCGAGCCACTTTCTATGGCAAGAAGGTCGCGATCGCCGCTGGTGATCACGTCTTCTTCCGCCGCACCATCAGCGCGAACGCCACGGCGAGCGCCGAGGTCACCGTGTACATCGTGAACGCGTTGAGATAGCCGATCATCGCCGCCTGCCGGGCGATCTCCTTCGCGACTCGCGCCAGCCCCGGCACCGTGTCGAACGCCCATGCACCGATGCTGCCCGGCATCGTCAGCGCACGGTTGTAAGGCGAGATCATTTCGGTCATGCGGCTGTAGTTCGAGGCGGAGGTGCGCACGATTTCGGCGATCGACAGCGAGATGAAGAAGCTGGAGCCGATGTTGCGCAAGAGGTGAAACACCGCCGACGCCTCGGCATAATATTTGGCGTCGAGCGTGCCGAACGCCACCGCCGTGATCGGGACCCAGACGACGCCGACCGCAAAGCCCTGGATGGTGCTGTTGGCGATCAGGATTTCCATGCTGACGTTGAGATCGAAGGTCAGCATCCACGCGCCGGCGATGGTCTGCAGGCCGAAGCCAAAGGCCATGCTGATGCGCGGATCGATCCGGCTCATGAAGCCGGCCGTCATGAAGCCGATCAGCATGCCGATGCCGCGGCAGCCGATCACTTCGCCGACCAGCATGTCGGGAAAACCCGCCTGCTGCTGCAGCAGCGGCGGCAGCAGCACCATCGGCGTGAAATTCAGCATGCCGTAGATCGTCACCAGCGCCAGCCCGATCGCATAATTGCGGTCGGCCAGCAATTTCAAATTCAGGAACGGCTGCTGCGTGCTGAGGCTGTGCACCAGAAAGATATAGAACGCGATGCCGGCGATCAGGCATTCGATCACGATCTCCATCGAATCGAACCAGTCGAGCCGCACGCCGCGCGCCAGCACGAGCTGCACGGCCGCAAGCGCGGTCGCCAGCGCGATGAAACCGGTCCAGTCGAATCGTAGCTTGACGAGATGCTTGTCGGCCGGCAGCGTCCAGCTCATGCCGATGGTGGCGCAGATGCCGATCGGCACCAGCATGTAGAACGACCAGCGCCAGCTGTGCACCTCGGCGAGATAGCCGCCGATCACGGGCCCGAACGCCGGCGCGACCGCGACCGCCATGCCGAACACCGACATCACCATCGTGTGCTGGCGGCGCGGAAACGTGCTGAACAGGATCGACTGCGACAGCGGCACGACCGGCGCGCCGGCGCCCCCTTGCAGGATGCGCCACAGCACCAGCGTCTCCAGCGACTGCGCCATGCCGCACAGCATCGTCGCCAGCGTGAACAGCGCGATCGACCAGGTCACCACGCGCCTGGTGCCGAAGCGCGACACCAGCCAGCCGGTCATCGGCGTCACGACCGCAGTTGCGAGGATGTTGAACGTCATCACCCAGGCGATCTCGTCCTGGGTCGCCGACAGCGCCCCCTGCATCTGCGGCAGGATGGTCGACGTCGTCAGCAGCGCGGTGCCGTAAAGCGAGGAGCCGAGCACGACGGTCGCCATGGTCATGTAGCGCTGCGCCGGAGAGATTTCTCCGGCCGCGCCGTCGGCATCGTCGTTGGTGGCGGAACTCACGCGCTCATCCCGGGAATGTTTCCTTGCAGCGCAGCATCTGCGACCGAATTGTAAGCTGGCTTACTAGATTATAACCTAGCTTACTAATCCCCCGGCGGCTACGATGGCGCCATGCCCAATACCGAAGAATACATTGGTGTCGTGATCTCGGACGTCGCCCGCCTGCTGCGGACGGAGTTCGACCGCCGGGTGCGCCGGCTCGGCATCACCCGCGGCCAGTGGCTGGTGCTGACGCGCCTGCATCGCCGCCCCGGCGCCTCGCATTCCGAACTCGCCGAGATGATGGAGGTCGAGAAGGCCACCGCGGGGCGCATGATCGACCGCCTCGTCGCCAATGGCTGGGTCGAACGCCGCAGCCAGCCCGGCGACCGCCGCGTCAAGCGCGTCTATCTCACATCCGAGGCCGAGCGCGTGCACAAGCGCATCTGGCGCGTTGCCGAAGCGACGGTGGAAACCGCCCTCGCCGACCTGTCGCCCCGCGAGAGCAAGCAGTTGTTTGCGCTGCTGCTGCGCGTCAAGGAAACACTGGTCGCCGGCGTAGCGCCGGCAAAAGCTGCCGTCGCGAACGGCAGCCGCAAATCTGCGCCGCGACATTTCAACGGAAGGGCTGCGCCGTGACGCGACGTATGCGCAAGATGGCGCTGGCTGGCGTGCCCGTGCTGGTGGTTGCCGCCGCCCTCTTCTTCTGGCTGCAAGGCGGCCGCCACATCTCCACCGAAAACGCCTTCGTCAAGGCCGACATCACCCAGATCGCCAGCGAAATTCCCGGCCGCATCATCGACGTGCACATCAGGGATCATTCGGCCGTGAAGGCAGGGGAAGTCCTGATCCGACTCGATCCCGAACCGTATCGTCTGGCGCTGGCAAAAGCCGACGCCGAGATCGATTCCGCGCGCGCCGCCGTCGAGCAGCTCAAGGCCAGCCTGCACGAAACCCGTGCGGAAGCCACCGAAGCCGAGAACAAGCTGTCGTATCTGCAGACGCAAGCCAAACGCCAGCGCGACTTGTCCGGCCGCGGCGTCGCGTCGGCCGCCAAGCTCGAGCAATCCAACAGCGAGGAACAGGAAGGCCAGGACCGCGTCGCGGTGCTGCACCAGCGCATCGCCCGCGTCGAAGCTGCGCTCGGCGGCAAGCCGGACCGCCCGACCGACGCCTTTGCCGCCGTCCGCGAGAAACTGGCGCTGCGCGATCGCGTTGCGCTCGACCTCAGCTTCACCGAGATCAAGGCGCCGCGCGCCGGAATCGTCGTCAACTTCAGGCTTCAGCCCGGCGAACAGGTGAACGCGCAGACCCCGCTGTTCGCGATGGTCGCCGACCGCAGGCCGTGGCTGGAAGCGAATTTCAAGGAGACGGATTTGACGCATGTCACCGTCGGGCAAAAAGCCAAGGTCGTGCTCGACATGCATCCCGACATCACCTGGGATGCCGAGGTTGAAAGCATCAGCCCGGCCACCGGCGCCGAGTTCGCGATCCTGCCCGCGCAGAACGCTTCAGGAAACTGGGTGAAAGTCGTGCAGCGTCTGCCGGTAAGACTGCGCCTGATCGAACGTCCCGGCGAGCCGCCGCTCCGCGCCGGCATGACCGCCTATGTCAGCATCGACACCAAACGCAGCCGCAGCCTCTCAACGATATTCGGCAACGGCCCCGCGGTGGCGGCAAGATCACCGGGCACCAAGGCGGAGTGAACTGCGCACAAGCTGCTAATCCGAATAATTTCGAAGCGCAGCATTCCACCTTCTTACGATCACGCGATCACCGATCACCAGACGCATGAGATCTTCGCCTACCTCCAGAGGCCCCTGATAGGCGCCTTGCGTCCGTGACACGAGTTCGTCTGTTCCCGTTCCGAGAAGCACGATGTGCGAATACGCGGCCAGTTTTGGTTTGACGCGCGCGAACACCGCGCCCGCCTCTTCAGGCGAAGTGTGATGCGCCGCGACCGGCTTGAGTTGCGGCAACTTTGCCAGTTGCGCGGACATCGCAAAGACTTCGTGGATCAGGACATCCGTACCCGTGGCGTACCTGATCAGGTTCTCGTCGAATTTCGTATCGCCCGAAATCGTGACAGACCGCGCGCCATAGTCGATCCGGTATCCTACCGACGGCTTGATCAGATCGCCGTGGTTGACCGCAAAGGCCGTGACCTTGACGCCAGCTTCGTCGAATACCACGCGATCGGCCTCGAACCCGGTCGCCTCGATCCCGATCGCCACGGCCGGGATATGTTCATCGGCTTGTCGGATGCGCATATCGTCAGAAAAGGCTTCGGCAAGTCCCTTGGCGATCCTTGCGACGCCGCTCGATGCTGATGCTGCATCCGATGGGCCGAACAGACGCAGTGGCTTCGTGCGCGATCCGAACGGTCCGAACATGTATCCCGTCATCCATAGATCGGGCAATCCCGCAACGTGGTCGGAATGATAGTGCGTCAGGAAGACGGCATCGACGCCCTTGCCCGACGAGATGCCCAATTGATAGAGACGCACCGTCACTCCCCGGCCCGCATCGAACAGCAGATTCAGCCCGCCGGCCTGCACCAGCGTCGCCGGCCCGAAGCGCGCGGCGGTCGGCTCCGGGGCTCCGGTGCCGAGCAGCGTCACTGTAATATCGCCGGAAGCCGCCGGCTTCTGTTCGGCTGCCGTATCGTCAGGGATCGTCTGGAAAGCCAACGCCGCGATGCCGGCCAGAAGCGCGCGCCGCACAATCCCGCGATATGTCGCCATGAGGCACTTCTCCTTGTCGCTCGCACCTCAGAGCTAACAGCAACCGGACCGGGCACACGCGCTTGTATATTTCAGCCATCCGGGGAGATTATATTTTCCCAATCGCCTATGAAATGACCTGGCCCGATGCCGACCAGCGCATGACATTCGCGAATAAAATGCGCCTGATCGAAATAGCCGGCGTCGTGGACAATGCCGGTCCACGGCCGGCACGGCTCGGCGCGATGAGCCGCCAAGGCCGCATCGAACCTGACAGTTCGCGCGTAATGCTTGGGCGAAAGCCCGATCTGCGAGGTAAAGCGGCGTTGAAACTGACGCGCGCTCAGCCCGGATTTCAGCACCATAGAATCGATCCGGACGCGTCCCCGCGTTGCGAGCAACAAACGGGAAGCATGATCGATTCCATCCGGAGCCGCACTCTCCCATTGCATCTCATCAAACCACAACTCGGCAGCGGCGACCCGCGCGGGGAAGTCCGCGGCCGAACGCACCGCGTCCGTCAGCAGCAGCGCGTGCCTGCCAAGAACGTCGCGGGCCGAAATGCCTTCGTTGACGAGGCATCGCATATCAATACCGGTCAACCGATTCAGCGTGGCAGGCTGAAGCAAGATATTGAAAACGTGGATTTCGCCCGACATGAAGAGCTGAATTCGACGTGCCCCTTGCGGACCGACGACGACGGTTTCAGGCGCGGTCTGCAAAGGCCCTCCATCGACCCGAAGGCGGAACGGATCGCCGAGATAGATATCGATAATCTGATGGGGCCGTGCCGTCAGCGGCCACGTCAACACCCGGGAACCCAAGGTCAGACGGCGCTCCTCGAACGAACGAACAAGGCTGCGCAGCTCTGGGCGCGGCGTCCTGCGCTTGACATCCATCGCTGGCCTTCCATTGTCGGCCGTGCGACAAGGCCCAGATGCCTTCCCCGGCAATTCCACACTACACGAAACGCAGCCGGGACCTAGCCAGCATTTTGGGAAACGGCGCCGCGGTGGCCGCAAGGCCGCAGGATGCGAAGGCGGAGTGAGCCGCGGCAAACCGATCAGAATGTTGCCGGCAACTGAACCACCGGAGAGACGCTCGGGTCCTTAAGCCGCCATCGCCCGCGATGAAGCCCGGCGAGGCTTCTGACGCACGACAACATCGACCTTGTAATCGAGCCTATCCAGGCACCGGACCAGACGATCAATCGAGAATTTTCCGACTCGCCCTGTGACAAGCGCCGAAACATCAGGCTGCTTGAGCCCAAGCACGGCTGCGGCCTTGGTCTGGGTCAGCTTTCGGCGTTTGATGATCCCGCGGATTTCGCGAACCAGCTTTGCCTTGAGAAGCTCTTCTTCCGGATTGGCAAAGCCCAGATCGGCAAAGACGTTACTACTGCCTATGATCACTTTCTTGGCGCCGCTCATGTCTTGCCTCCCCTTGTATAATTTTCACGGTAGTGAGCCTCGGCCAGCTTGAGCCGCGACTTGATTACCTCGATATCGCGCTTCGGTGTCTCGATCCCCTTCTTGGACTTCTTCTGGAAGGCATGAAGGACATAGACAACTCCGGCAAAGCGAACTGTGTAGACGGCTCGATAGGCATCGCCGTCCTCATCATCGACGACCTCGAGCACACTGCGGCCACCAAAGCCCTTCAACGCCTTGGCACGCGGATGCTCATCGCCATTCTGAGCGTCGTTGATCGCAAAGCCCATGACACGGCGAGACTCCTCCGGGAACGCCCGCAGGTCCTCCCGTGACGACCCAATCCAGACAGTGGGCTTTTGGGCGTCCATGCACTATGACTATAGCAGTACAGCTATAGTCCGGCAAGCGAGGGTCCAAGGTTGTTCGCCAAGCAGAGCGGCAAGGTTCCTACGCCGTGTTGTCTTTTGGCGGGTTCCTCGGCATCGGCGACGATCAACACCGCTACCTTGGCAATCCCTGTAGCAAGACGCGAAGCCGGGCTGAAAATCGAACCGGACACAGGTCTAACCGTCCCTTCGACAGCGCACGGCGCACTGAACTAACCTACTTCGCAGCCAGCTTCTGCGGCGATCCGATATATCCCATGAACAGGATCAGGCCGGTGCGCTGGTCGCGCAAGGCAAACATGAACGGCTTGTCGACCACCATCCTGACGGGTTGGCCCAGCACCGCCGATCGCGTCGCGATCACGGCCGTTGCCGCGGCTCCCTCGGTTCCCACCTCGTCGACACGCAGTTCGAGCTTCTGAACGACACGACTGATCGCCAACGACGCCGGCGAAAATCCCCTCAGTGCGTCCGGCGCCCGTCGCGCCTGCTTCAAGCCGAGTGCATCCAGCGAGCCAAGCATTTCCTCGTTCGTCGAAATGGCGAGCTTCGGCAGAAAGATCTCTCCGCTCTTCTCGGCAAAGCCGTCGCCATACAGCCAGGGCGAGGCCTCCGAAAATTCGCTCACACCGGCCGGCGCGGATTTCGTGGTGACGACAACCAGCCTGAAATCGTCGTTGGCGTAGGCAAGCTCGGCCGCAATGAAGCGGTCGCTCTCGCGAAATGCGAATTTCGCGCTCGGCGAGTGCATCATCATCACATCGGCCGTCTTGCCGGACTGCAGCGCAAATGGCGCCGGTTCCGTTCGGGCGGCATCGAACGGAACCTTCCACTTGTCCTTGAAATAGAGGGCGTTGATCGCCACAAGCCCGAGCGTTGCCGGAGATTCTTCAAGGATGGACGGGATCAGATCATGGGTACGCTCCCGCACCCATTGATTGATGCGCTCGATCGTTTTCGTCTTCGCGAGGTCGTCGACCAGCACATCGGCGCCCGCGCCCGATACGGCCAGCAGTGACATCTGCCGCGGTTTGGTCGAGGGATCAAAGACGAGAAGATTGGCAAGGCTCGTCGGACTGTCCTTGCTGCCGCCGACCCTGACGGCAACATTGCTGCGCAGCTCCTTCATGTCCTGACCGGCTCTGGACTTCGCACCGGGCGCGTAGCCCAGGGTTCGATGAATGGCCAGACGCAATTCATCGCTGCCCCCGAGTTCGACAAACGCAAGGATCGACGCCAGACTTGCCGGCGAGACGAAGATGTTGTGATCGTCAGGCTTGTCCGGCGCGAGGCGCTGGATGAGCGTCGATCCAAGCTTTGTCTGGGCCGTCAAAACGGCGCTGGCGCGGGATTTCGATGCCTCGTCCGATATTTTGGTGGGTGCCTGGAGTATCTCCGCCCGGGATGGCTGAGCCGTTGCGGCCAGCAGGGCGATGGCCCCGATCCTCAGAACATTTCTTCCGTAGGCAGATCTGAAATCCATATTCCTGCACCCTGTGAGCCAGGCCGACTTTAGCCAATGTTCCCGGCCGATCCATCAAAGAAGGTGCCATACGTCGACTCGGCGGACGCCGTCGGTGATCTGGTTCACATACGCTGAACCGGAGAAGGCCCGCACGAGCGGAGCTGTAGCCCGGATGAGCGCAGCGATATCCGGGACAACACTCACACCGCCCCGGATGTCGCTGCGCTCATTCGGGCTACGAACTATTACCCCGTCGTGGCGCGCCGGATCAGCGCACACAGACCGGTCATGCGGGCGATCGGATGTTCCACAAACAGCCGGCAGGACGCGAGCGCGCCGTCGAGCGTATCGGGCGGCGCCAAAGGTTTCAGTTGCGCGGCGAGAACAGCGCCATGCGCATGACCGATCGCCCGCGTCGACATCGTCAGCGCGTTCAGCCGGCCCTGCTGTTGCAGTGGCGCCAGCATGGTCCGCACCAGCGCGAGGTACGAGGGCCAGTAGGCGAGATGCCGGTACATGCTCGCGATCAGTTGCGGTTCGCTGTCTTCGCCAAAGCCGTTCAACTCCTCGACCAGCGCCGCGACTTCGGGATCGAGCGCGTCCATCGGCGGCAATTCGGGAATCTTCACGCCCGACGGTTTTGGCGCGTTGCCGGCGGGCTGCACCGTATTCGCCGGCCGCGGTTCGTAATGCGCCAGCAGCGCCGACAGCACGACCAGCGCCAGCGCGTTGGTGTATTGATAGCTGTCGAGAATATTGCGGATCAGTCCCTGCTCGGTCTCGTCGATCCCCGCGGCGAGCAGGGTATCGCCGGAAAAGCCCGGCCAATCCGGCAGCGCGATGGTTTGCCTGACGGCTTCGGCATGCAGCGGCGCGGCGCCGAGATAGAGCGGCCGCACCGTCGACCACGTCCACAGCAGCGCGCCCGGCATCGTCGCAAGGTTGCGCCAGATCAGGTTGACGACGCTGGTGCCTAACACCTTGCGGATATCCGCAAAAATCTCGGCGATCTCGCCCTTGGCGTCGGATTCGAGGATCGAGGGAACGCTCTCTGCCATCGGGCTCACTCGATCCGCCTACGTGAACGCCGCTTCGACAATTCCGAGCCCGTCGAGTTCCATCCGCACGGTGTCGCCGGCATTGAGCCATATCGTCTTCACGAGACTCCCCGTCAGCACGATCTGTCCGGCGTGCAACCCCTTGCCCTCGGCGGCGAGATGGTTGGCGAGCCAGGCCAGCGCATTGTGGGGATGGCCGAGCACGTCGGCGCCGGTGCCGCGGCCAGCTTCTGTTCCATTGATGATGGCGCGGCCGGCGACCTTGAGCAGGTCGGGCGCCGCCGAGCGCGGCACGGCCTCACCGAGCACGCAGCCGGCGGCGAAGAAATCATCGGCGACGAGCGTCGGCGCGCCCAGCGTCTCCCACTTCACATAGCGGTCGTCGACGATTTCGATCGCGGGAAAATATGAGTCGATCGCCTCCATCACCCATTCCGCCGTGAACGGTTCTTCGCTCGGCGAAAGATTGCGCGCCAGCCGCACCGCGATCTCGCACTCGACGCCGACGCGGACGTAATCCGCAAAGCGCAGGCTGGCGCCGCTGTCGTGCACGCCCTTGGCGAATACACCGCCGCCACAAGGATGGGGAATGTCGAGATATTGCTGCATCACCGCGCTGGTGCAGCCGATCTTGTAACCGACGAGCGGTCCGGCCTGCGGCAGCATCAGATCGTGAAGCGCGCGCTGGACGCGGTAGCCTTCCGCCTCGCTGGCCGGCACCTGGTCCGGCGGCAGCGCCGCCAGCGGCGCACGACTGCGGCGGGCGGCGGCGATGGTCTGTGCGGCCGCGAGAATCCTGTCCATCAGCGGCGGCCTTTCTGTTCTTCCAGACGGCCCGCATCACCGGTGTTCCTCATCCTGAGGAGCGGCCAATCGGCCGCGTCTCGAAAGATGAAGAGGCAGCGTGGCCTCATGGTTCGCGACGCGCGTACCGCGCTCCTCACCATGAGGAGCCGGTCTCCGGCATCACCCTACTCGTCGCGATAAACCTTCTCGCGCTTCTCGTGACGTTCCTGCGCTTCCACCGACAGCGTTGCGATCGGGCGAGCCTCCAGCCGCTTGAGCGAGATCGGCTCGCCGGTCTCCTCGCAATAGCCGTAGGTGTTGTCCTCGATGCGTTGCAGCGCGGCGTCGATCTTGGAGATCAGCTTGCGCTGGCGGTCGCGGGCGCGCAGTTCGATGGCGCGATCGGTTTCGGAAGAGGCGCGATCAGCCAGATCGGGATGATTGACGTTCTCTTCCTGCAGGGTCTGCAGGGTGATCTTCGATTCCCTCAGGATCTCGTCCTTCCACGCCAGCAGCTTGGCGCGAAAATAATCGCGCTGGCGATCGTTCATGAAAGGCTCTTTTTCGGAGGGTCGATAATTCTTCAACTTTTCCAAGGTCAGCCCATCTTCACGTACAAGGCGGGACGGAAAAGTGTCCGTCCGCGCGCGCCTTATATAGCGCCGGGTTGTGACAGACAATATAGGCCACCACCCTGGGGGCACCGCCCCCAAGGCCTTGCACAGGCAAAGTTATCGGGACCGGGCGCCGCTTTAATAGCCGACCGTGAAACGCTTGCGGTTGTGGGCGGGGCGTTCGATCTCGTCGGCGAGTGCAACTGCGAAGTCTTCGAAGGAAATCGAGCTTTTGCCGTCTTCCGCGGTCAAAAGCTGGTCCGTTCCGAGGCGGAACTTGCCGGTTCGCTCCCCGGCAAGGAACAGCGCCGAGGGCGACAGGAAGGTCCAGTTCAGCTCCTTTTCCTGCCGCAGCAGGTCGAGGAAGACGCCACCCTTCTCGGCTTCAGCCTTGTATGCCACGGGAAAGCCGGGGGTTGTGACCAGAAGGACGCCCGGCGCCACTTCGAGACTGCCGGCGCCGCCGACCACCAGATAGCGGCCGACCTTCGCTTCCTTCGCGGCTGCAATAAGCTTGACGGGATCGCTGTCGAGGAAATGGACCGAGCTGATCGCCACATCATGGCCGGTCAGCAGGCCGACAATCCCAGCCTGGTCCGTCAGGTCGCCCTTGATCGGTGTGACGCCAGCCTGGCCAGCGATCTTTTCCGGATGGCGGGCGATGGCGCTGACGCTGTGGCCACGGCGGGCGAGTTCGGCGGTGATGCGCGAGCCGGCGTTGCCGGAGGCGCCGATGACAGCGATCTTCATGAAAGTCTCCATTTGGTTGGTATCCAATGGTGACTAGATAGCGAAAAGGATGTAGGTGTTAAGAGAGCACTTTGGGGTCACCTGATTACACCGGAGTAACCGCCGTGAAATCCGCCAGTTCGAAAATTCCGAATGCCTATTCGGCCGCCTGCCCGACGCGCCAGATCCTCGATCGCGTCGGCGACAAATGGGCCGTCCTCATCCTGCTTCTCGTCCGCCACGAGCCCATGCGCTTCAATGCGTTACGCCGCACCATTGAAGGCATCTCGCAAAAAATGCTGAGCCAGGTTCTCAAATCGCTGGAGCGCGACGGCCTGATCCGGCGCCGCGCGATCGCGACCGTTCCGGTGACGGTTGAATATTCGATCACACCGCTCGGCGCGACGCTGGCGGGCGCCGTCGATCCCCTGCGCGACTGGGCGGAAGCCAATCTGAAAGAAGTGCTGGTCGCACAGCGCCGCTACGATGCGCAGCACAAGGCACTGGCGGCGTGAGTGCCGCGGGCCGATTCATCCTTGGAGGCGCGCGAGGGTGCGCATCTCCAGCGACAACGGCAGAGCCGTTGCGCGGGGATGACGGTTCAGCCGAAGTTTTGAAAATCTAAAACTGCCCGGCCTTCGCCAGTTCGACTTCGACGCGCAGCTCGATCTCCGACAGCACGGAATCGAGGCCGGGATCGCCGGAGGACGTCTTCAGGTTCGCCGCGGCATCGCGCAGGCGATTGACGGTGGCGGTATCCAGATTGCCGGAGAGCAATCCGATCTTGAGTTCGTCGAGCACGTCGAGCGCGCCCCTGCCCCGCGCGACCGAACGCTTGCGGCGCTCGGTGGCGTCCTCGACGCCCTGCAGCGCGAGCAGCGCGTCGATGTTGCCGGCGGCCCGGGGGGCTGCGGCGGAGCGCGGCTCGTCCGGCATCGATGGCGCTTCCGGCAGCGAAAAGCCGGTCGAACTGGTTCGCCGCGTGTTGCTCGCGGGCGATCCTAGCGTGGTGCCGTTCGGTCCGTAGATGCGCATGGTCGTGTCTCGCCCGGAGAATGGCGGAAGCATCGCCCAGCTATGGTTAACGATGTGTAAACCACCCGGCAAATTCTGCCGCCGCACGGCAGTTTCGCCCGTCCCGGTAAAGCTGCGGCGAATGTGCTCTCCGATAAATGTCGAAAGATATCAATGCATTGAATCGAAAACGCGGCGTGGCACCGATCTCGCATAGTTAATGGCGGACCACCGTCATGGGAGTGGCGCTGCGGTCCGGTGGAAGTTCTCGAGGGGAGCACAGGATGCCCGGCATCCGTTCGGCAAGACTGATTTGGGTGACCTGCGCCGCGCTGCTGGCGCTGGCGCTCTCGCCCGTTTCCGCGGGCGCGACGTCGCGCATCAAGGATCTCGCCAATATCGAGGGCGTGCGCCAGAACCAACTGATCGGCTACGGCCTCGTCGTCGGCCTCAACGGCACCGGCGATACCCTCAACAACATCCCCTTCACCAAGCAGTCGCTGCAGGCGATGCTGGAGCGCATGGGCGTCAACATCCGCGGCGCCACCATCCGTACCGGCAACGTCGCCGCCGTGATGGTCACCGGCAACCTGCCGGCGTTCGGCACCCAGGGCACGCGGATGGACGTCACGGTGTCGGCGCTCGGCGACGCCAAAAACCTTCAGGGCGGCACCCTGCTCGTCACCCCCCTGCTCGGCGCCGACGGTAACGTCTATGCGGTCGCGCAAGGCTCGCTCGCGATCTCCGGCTTCCAGGCCGAAGGCGAAGCTGCCAAGATCGTCCGCGGCGTGCCGACGGTCGGCCGCATCGCCAACGGCGCCATCATCGAGCGCGAAATCGAATTCGCGCTCAACCGGCTGCCCAATGTGCGCCTCGCACTGCGCAACGCCGACTTCACCACCGCCAAGCGCATTGCCGCAGCCGTCAACGACTTCCTCGGCGTCAAGACCGCCGAGCCGATCGATCCCTCCACCGTGCAGCTCGCGATCCCGGCCGAGTTCAAGGGCAACGTCGTCGCCTTCCTGACCGAGATCGAGCAGCTGCAGGTCGATCCGGATCTCGCCGCCAAGATCGTGATCGACGAACGCTCGGGCATCATCGTGATGGGCCGCGACGTCCGCGTCGCCACCGTCGCGGTGGCGCAGGGCAATCTCACCGTCACGATTTCCGAGAGCCCGCAGGTCAGCCAGCCCAACCCGCTGTCGCGCGGCCGCACCGTGGTGACACCCCGCACCGGCGTCAGCGTCTCCGAGGACGGCAAGAAGTTCGCGGTCGTGAAAGACGGCGTCTCGCTCCAGCAACTCGTCGACGGCCTCAACGGCCTCGGCATCGGTCCGCGCGACCTGATCGGCATCCTGCAGGCGATCAAGGCCGCCGGCGCGATCCAGGCCGACATCGAGGTGATGTGATGGCAGCCAGCATTATCAACGGCCTCAATGGCTCTTCGAACGACAAGACGTCGATCGTCAACGGCCGCAAGGACCCGCTGCTCGCGCAGGCGCTGAGCAAGGTCTCGCCCGAAGCGCAGAAGAAGATCCGCACCCAGGCGCAGGACTTCGAGGCGATGTTCCTCAATTCGATGTTCTCGCAGATGACGAGCGGCGTCAAAGGCGAAGGCCCGTTCGGCGAAACCACCGGCACCGGCGCCTGGCGCTCGATGCTGACCGACCAGTATTCGAAGTCCTTCGCCAAGTCCGGCGGCGTCGGCATCTCCAACGACGTCTTCCGCAGCCTGATCCTGCAGCAAGCCAGCCGCACCGCCTGATCCAGAGGTAACCCGACATGCATCAGCGCCCGCAAGCCCAGCCCGCACCTGCCGCGATCGCAACGCCGGCGGCGGCACGCAAGCTCGCCGAAGAACTGATGGACGTGATGAGCGCGCTGCTCAGCATCATCGAACGCGAAACCGAACTGGTTCGCGCCGGCGAGATCCGCCAGGCGTTGCAGCTGGAAAACCAGAAAGGCGAGCTGTCGCGCCGCTACATGGTCGCGGTGGAGAACCTCAAGAACGCGCAGAAATATCTCGCGCAGGTTTCGCCGGAACTGCTGACCACGCTGCGCCGCCACCACGACACCTTCCGCGCGATGCTGCAGATCAACCTCACGGTGCTGGCGACCGCGCACGCGGTATCGGAAGGCATCGTGCGCGGCGTCAACACCGAAATCCAGCGCAAGAACATCCCGAGCACCTACACCGCTGCCGGGCAGCGCGCCACGCCCGGGCCGCGCAACATGACGCCGCTCGCCGTCAGCCGCTCGCTGTAAACCTTCGCGCACATCTGCGTTCGCGAATGTCCTGCGGCGGATCGATCGGGCAATCGATAGATTTTTCGCTAAATTGGTGCGCCGATATCGAGGCGCAATTTAGCTTGTTCCCTAACACGGCGTTGAGAGGTGCCGGGATATATTGCTCGTGACGAGGGGTTGGGATTTGACTCGCAGCAAGTTCGGAGGCTGCCATGAGTACAGATTTCAACATCAAGCCGGTGGGGGCACCGGTTGCGGCGCCGATCGTTCAGCACGTGAGCGATGCGGCGCAACATGCGGTCGCGACCGAATTGCCGGCGAGCCAGAGCGTTTCGCCGGTCGATGCAGGTTCGCGCGCAGGCACCGATTCCGCCGCCGTTCGCATCTCGATTTCGAGTGCGTCGGTGTCGAACCAGGTCGTGATCGATCGCGACGCCCGCGCGGTCGTCTATCAGGTCGTCGATAACAAGACGAGCCAGGTGGTGAAACAGTTTCCCGAGGAAGCGGTGCTGCGCCGCCGCGCCTATTTCCATACGCTCGACCTGACCAGGGACGCACCCACGCGCCTGCGGGCGACCGATCGCAAGGCCTAGAGCCGCCGCGGTTCCGACGGATATGCCGGAACCGGGATCGATGTCGACAATTGCCGGATAGTGCTCAGGAACGCTTGGCGTAAGCCTGGTCGAGATAGGTCGATCCCGTCGCGGGATCGGTCACCACGTTCTTGATCAGCGCCGTATTGCGGGCCGTCAGCGTGAACTTGGTGTCGCCGAACCGGAACATGTTGTCCTTGATCAGCACTTCCTGGAACTTGGTGGTCCCGCCGCTCTGGTACTGCACCTTGGCGCGAAAACCCTGGACATCCGAGATCGAGATCTTGAACGTCTTCTGGTCGGGATATTTTCCGGTCCAGCTGCCCTCATAGAGCGTCTTGTCGACCGCCACATAGGGCGTCTTGGTCGGGACCGTCATCCCGACCGTTTTATAGTTGGCTGCGATGGTGGCCATTATGTCGGCCATGGCTAATGCTCCAACGTCGCCAGCAACGTCTTAGCCGCGGCCGGACAGGCCTGCAGCAAGGTTGCAGTTGATGTCGATCAGCGACTTCAGCTTGGCCGGATCGGGGTTCAGCTGCATGTCCACGGTCTGCTTCATCACGAACACGCCGATATTGGCAATGTTCTGGCGCACCTCGATCGACTGCGGATTTTCGTCGGCCTGCGCCGCGCTCATGAAGATCGACCAGAGCCGGCGGTTGAACAGCAATGCGGTTTCCATCGCCTGACCGGGACCGTTCCAGTTGGTCTGCAGTTCCTGGAGCTGTCGTGCCGCCTTCAGCAAAGCCTGCGCTTCGATTTCACGGGGAGACGACGTCGTTTGCGACGTACGCGCGTAGGCCTGGGCTGCATTAGACATTCACTAACCTCGGTGAGAGCGGTTCGCAGGACCGCGGGAATTCAAAAGAAATTGCCCAACTTTCATACAGGTTGCGCGTTTAAATATGGTTAGCGAAGGTTACCAATTGTGTCACCAAAGCGTTTTCCGGCGAAGTGGAGACCGGTTCGCGTCAAGAAAACGCGTCAAAGGACTCCAGTCCGGCGAAACACCATATTTCCATCACCATGCCCGCGATCGGTTCTGTTGAAATTAACATCGACGCCCAAATTTTCGCTTTTGGTGCATTCTGCGACTCCGCGGACAAAGAAAAACGGCGGGGTTTCCCCCGCCGTCTTGATCTTCGAAATCGCAGCCCGACTTAGCGGAGCAGCTGCAGCACGCTCTGCTGCGACTGGTTGGCCAGAGCCAGCGCGGACACCGCGATCGACTGGCGGGTCGACAGCGCCTGGCTGTTCGCCGCTTCCTCGTTGGTGTCGGCCAGCGTCAGGTTGGACGAGCCGGTCTGCAGCACGTTGATCAGGTTCTTCGAGAAGTCCTGACGGATCTGCACGATCGACAGGTTCGAACCGAAGGCTGAAGCCTGCGAACGGAGCGTGCTGCTGGCAGCCTGCAAACCGCTGACGACCGTTTGAACCGAGTCGTTGTCCTTGAAGTCGCCGGTGTTCAACGTCGCGAGGCCAAGGCCCGGTGCGTTGAAGTTGACGCCGGAGATGCTCAGCGTCGACTTGCCGGTTTCGTTGAAGGTC
>JAQSDT010000677.1 GCA_029946075.1 bacterium
CTATCCGTGGGGATTTGCGACGCTGCTGGCGCCGGTCTTCATGTACTGGATCCTCGTCCACGTTACCGGCATCCCGCCGCTGGAAGCGCAGATGCTGCATACGCGCGGCGACCGCTATCGCGACTATCAGGCGCGCACCAGCGCCTTCTTCCCGCTGCCGCCGCAAACCAACTAACGGAAGTGGTCACATGAGCTTCGTTTCCACGATCATCGGCACCGCCGAACGGGTGCCGCTGCCGGATGCGATCATCCGCGCGGCGATCCACCGGCTGTGCTCGCGCACCGCGACCCGGCTCGCCTCCGGCAGTGCGGAGAGCGACGCCTGGTTCGCCGACGAGATGGCGGCGCGCGCCATCGCCGAATGCACCGACGAGGCCAACGCGCAGCATTACGAAGTGCCGGCGGCCTTCTTCGCGCGCGTGCTCGGTCCCAATCGGAAATATTCTTCGTGCTTCTACAAGGAGCCGGCCTCGACCCTGCAGGAGGCCGAGGAAGAAGCGCTGCGCCAGACCGTCGAGCACGCTGATTTGGCCGACGGGCAGGCGATCCTCGAACTCGGCTGCGGCTGGGGCTCGCTGTCGCTGTGGATGGCGCGGCAGTTTCCGCATGCGCAGGTGACCGCGGTTTCCAATTCGAATTCGCAGCGCGAATATATCGAGGGCGAAGCCAAAAGCCGAGGCCTCGCCAATCTGCGCGTCATCACGCAGGACATGAACGTGTTTGCGCCAGACGCGCAATTCGACCGCATCGTCTCGGTCGAGATGTTCGAGCACATGATGAACTGGCGCGAGCTGATGACGCGCGTACGGTCGTGGCTGAAGCCCGACGGGCGCTTCTTCATGCATATCTTTACCCATCGCTCCGGCGCCTATCTGTTCGATCGCACCGACGACGAGGACTGGATCGCCCAGCATTTCTTCACCGGCGGCGTGATGCCGAGCCATCATCTGATCCGGCAATATTCGGATTTGTTCGAGGTCGAAAAGGAATGGCGCTGGAGCGGCACGCATTACCAGCGCACCGCGGATGACTGGCTGACGAATTTCGATGCGCATCAGGACGAGATCGGCGGCGTGTTTCGCACGGTCTATGGCAACGATGCCGCGCTGTGGATGCGCCGCTGGCGCTGGTTTTTCCTCGCCACGTCGGGCCTGTTCGGTTACGCGGACGGCAGCGAATGGGGCGTCAGCCACTACCGCATGAAGGCGGTTGGCCCGTAGCCCGGGTGAAGCGCAGCGCAACCCGGGAACTTTGCATCCATGGTTGGAATCCCGGATTGCGCGGAGCCTGTCATCGGGCGCGCATTCGCGCGACCCGGGCTACGAACGTGAAACGTCGCTACACAAAATTACGATCTGCGGCATTCCCGCGCAGCTGTATGGCGCGTCCGGATCACGCGTATTGCGATCTGTTCTCATTTTAACTTTCCGCACGAAATGGAACCGGCTCACAATCGAGTGACTCCCGGAAAATCAGCGCGAAATCAGCGCGATAGCTTCGTGTGACATTGGGCCGCCGCGCTGATGTATTGCGTCGCAGCAATCTAGGTCTATCCTCTCCGCATCAACAGTAAGTTTTCTGTCCAGCACGTCGCGAACATCAATTCGCGCGTCGAACCTAATTGGGGCCTAGCTTTCAAATGTCCGGACTTCGAACGCGATCGGCATGCATCTTGTTGATAGCTGCGATGGCGCCGCTACTCGCTGGCTGCAAAGAGCCGACTGCCGTCGCGGCACCCGCAACCGCCGAGCCCGAAGTCGGAACCATCACCGTGCGGCCGCAAGCCCGCGCCATCGTCCGTGAATTGCCCGGCCGCATTTCGCCGACCCGTGTTGCCGATGTTCGCGCGCGCGTCTCCGGCATCGTCGTCGAACGCCTGTTCCAGCAGGGCACCGAAGTAAAGGCGGGCGATCCCTTGTACCGCATCGATCCCAAACCGTTCGAAGTCGAATTGCAGGCGAGCCAGGCTTCGCTCGACAAGGCCAACGCGGCGCTCGATCTGGCGCAGGCGCATGCCCGCCGCATCGCGACGCTGACCAGCCAGCGCGCGGCGCCCGAGGCTGAAAACGAAAAGGCGATCGGCGCGCAGCGCCAGGCCGAAGCCGAAGTCGCCACCCGCAAGGCTGACCTCGCGCGCGCCAGGCTCAATCTCGACTACGCGACGATCCGCGCGCCGATCAGCGGCGTCGTCGGCGCGGCGCTGGTCAGCGAAGGCGCGCTGGTGGTGCAGAACGAGACCACCAGCCTTGCCACCATTCAGCAGCTCGACCCGATCTATGCCGACTTCACGCAGTCCGTCTCCGAGATGAACAAGCTGCGCCGCGCCTTCGACAGCGGCGATCTCGACCGCATCCAGCCCGATGCCGCCAAGGTCCGTCTCGTACTCGACGACGGCAAGGTCTATCCGGTCGCCGGCAAGCTCCTGTTCTCGGAAGCCAAGGTCGATGCCCATACCGGCCAGGTCACGCTGCGCGGCCAGTTTGCCAATCCGCATCGCGAATTGCTGCCGGGCATGTATGTCCGCGTCCTGATCGAGCAGGGCATCGACACCGACTCCATCGCGGTGCCGCAGCAGGCGATCCAGCGCGACGCCGGCGGCGGCAGTGAAGTGTTCGTGGTCAAGGACGACGGCCGCATCGCGGCGCAGCCGGTGCGCACCGGCGCGGTGCAGGACGGCCTCTGGCTGATCAGCGACGGCCTGAAGGATGGCGACCGCGTCGTCGTCGACGGCTTCCAGAAATTCGTCCCCGGCGACAAGGTCAAGGCGAAGTCGTGGGTCGATGCGGACGCCGGGGCCGGCACGCCGTCGGCGGCGAAGTCGGCGCAAGCGGCGCGCTGAGATCAATCATGCCCGGTTTTTTCATCGACAGGCCGATCTTCGCCTGGGTCGTCGCGCTTTTCATCTGTCTGATCGGCGCGATCTCGATTCCGCTGCTCGCGGTCGCGCAATATCCGATCATCGCGCCGCCCTCGATCTCAATCTCGACCAGCTATCCCGGTGCGTCGCCGGAGAACCTCTACAACAGCGTTACGCGGCTGATCGAGGAGGAACTCAACGGCGCCTCCGGCATTCTCAATTTCGAATCCACCTCGGACTCGCTGGGCCAGGTCGAGATCATCGCCAACTTCGTGCCGGGCACCGAAACCGGCGCGGCGTCGGTCGAAGTGCAGAACCGCCTCAAGCGCGTCGAGGCGCGGCTGCCGCGCGCGGTGATCCAGCAGGGTATCCTGGTCGAGGAAGCCTCCAGCGCTGTGCTGCAGATCATCACGCTGAACTCGACCGACGGCAGTCTCGATGAAATCGGCCTCGGCGATTTCATGATCCGCAACGTGCTCGGCGAAATCCGCCGTATTCCCGGCGTCGGCCGCGCCACGCTCTATTCCACTGAGCGTTCGCTGCGGATCTGGGTCGATCCGGCCAAGCTGGTCGGCTACGGCCTCACGGCCGATGACGTCAACAAGGCGATCACGGCGCAGAATGCACAGGTCGCTTCGGGCAGCATCGGCGCCGAGCCGAGCACGCCGGAGCAGAAGATTTCCGCGCTGGTGCTGGTCAAGGGACAATTGTCGTCGCCGGAAGAATTCGGCGCCATCACGCTGCGCGCCAATGCCGATGGTTCCACGGTACGCCTGCGCGACGTCGCGCGCATCGAGATCGGCGGCCTCAGCTACCAGTTCAACACGCGGCTGAACGGCAAGCCGACCGCCGGCCTTTCGGTGCTGCTGTCGCCGACCGGCAACGCGCTGGCGACCGCCAGCGCCGTCGAAGCCAAGATGAAGGAACTGTCAAAGTTCTTTCCGGCCAATATCGGCTACGAAATTCCCTACAACATCACCCCTGTCGTCAAGGCCTCCATCAACAAGGTGCTGATGACGCTGGTCGAGGCGGTGGTGCTGGTTTTTATCGTGATGTTCCTGTTCCTGCAGAACATCCGCTACACCATCATCCCGACCATCGTGGTGCCGGTGGCGCTGCTCGGCACCTGCGCGATGCTGATGGTGGCCGGCTACTCCATCAACATGCTAACGATGTTCGGCATGGTGCTGGCGGTTGGCATCCTCGTCGACGACGCCATCGTCGTGGTCGAGAACGTCGAGCGCATCATGGCGGAGGAGGGCCTCTCGCCGAGGGACGCCACCCGCAAGGCGATGTCGCAGATATCAAGCGCCATCATCGGCATCACGCTGGTGCTGATGGCGGTGTTCGTGCCGATGGCGTTCTTCCCAGGCTCGGTCGGCATCATCTACCGCCAGTTCTCGGTCACCATGGTGTCGGCGATCGCGTTCTCGGCGCTGCTGGCGCTGTCGCTGACCCCCGCGCTGTGCGCGACGATCCTCAAGCCGGTCGAGGCCGGTCACGGCCATGCCCGCAAGGGCGTGTTCGGCTGGTTCAACCGCGTGCTGGAATCCAGTCGCCTCGGCTACATCCGCACCGTGAACGGCTCGCTCAAGCGCACCGGGCGCCTGATGCTGATCTATGCGGCGCTGCTGATCGGGCTCGGCTGGGCCTTCGTCCGACTGCCCGGCGGCTTCCTCCCCGTCGACGACCAGGGCTTCATCACGACCGACGTGCAGACGCCGTCGGATTCGTCCTATGCCCGCACCCAGGCTGCGGTCGAGGCGGTGGAAAAATATTTGAGCAAGCGCGCCGGCGTCGAGGACGTCACGTTCCTCACCGGCTTCAGCTTCCTCGGGCAGGGCGTCAACACCGCCCAGGCTTTCATTTCGCTGAAAGACTGGTCGGAGCGCGGGCCGAAAGAATCCGCCGCAGCCATCGTCGCCGACATCAATCGAGATCTCGCATCATCGATCCGCGACGCAAAGATCTCGGCGCTGCAGCCGCCGCCGATCGACAATCTCGGCAACTCCTCCGGCTTCTCGTTCCGCCTGCAGGACCGCGGCCAGAAGGGCTATCCCGCGCTGGTGGCCGCGTCGGATCGCCTGATCGCGGAAGCCAACAACAGCCCCGTGCTGCAGAAGGTCTATGTCGAAGGTTTGCCGCCGGCGCCGCAGGTCAACCTCGTGATCGACCGTGAAAAGGCCGGCGCCTGCGGTGTCACCTTCGAGGACATCAACCAGACCATCTCGACCAATCTCGGCTCGAACTACATCAACGACTTTCCGAACCGGGGTCGGATGCAGCGCGTGATCGTGCAGGCGGACCGCGCCAGCCGCATGAACGCCGACGACATTCTCAACTACAACGTCAAGAACGGTCGCGGCCAGCTGGTGCCGTTCTCGGCCTTCGCCACCGTCGAATGGTCGAAGGGCCCGACGCAAATCGCGGGTTTCAACTATTACCCGGCGATCCGCATCTCCGGTGAAGCCAAACCGGGCTATACCTCCGGCGACGCCATCAAGGAGATGGAGCGGCTGGCGAACAAGCTGCCGCGCGGCTTCGGCTTCGAATGGACCGGGCAGTCGCTGCAGGAAAAGCTGTCGGGCTCGCAAGCACCGTTCCTGCTGGGTCTCTCGGTGTTCGTCGTGTTCCTGCTGCTCGCCGCGCTTTATGAGAGCTGGACCATCCCGCTCGCTGTGCTGCTGACGATACCGCTCGGCATCTGCGGCGCGGTCATCGCCGCGACCATGCGCGGCCTGTCGAACGACGTCTACTTCACCGTAGGCCTGATTACGATCATCGGGCTTGCGGCCAAGGACGCCATCCTGATCATCGAATTCGCCAAGGATCTGCGCGCGCAGGGCAAGCCGTTGATCGAGGCCACGATCGAAGCCTGTTCATTGCGTTTTCGCCCGATCCTGATGACGGGCCTGGCGTTCGTCTGCGGCGTGCTGCCGATGGCGATTGCCTCGGGCGCCGGCGGCGCCAGCCAGCAGGCGCTCGGCACCAGCGTGATGGGCGGCATGATCGCTGTGGTGATCCTGGCGCTGCTGATGGTGCCGGTGTTCTTCGTCAGCGTGCAGCGCGTGCTGGGGGGGGACCGGGAGTCGAAGAAGGAAGCGGCGGTTCAGTCAGCCACTCCCGCCGCCGTCACCCGCGAGGGCGGGTGACCCGGCGACAGGCCACGGTGTACTGCCCCGGTGCCAGGCGTGCCCCGGGGCCCTTCGTCATCAGGCGGCGCGTACCGTATCGAGGAACTTGCCGACTTCCAGCTTGAGTCGATTGCTGTCGCCGGACAGCGATTGTGCCGCCGAAAGGACCTGCGACGACGCCGATCCGGTGTCGGTGGCGCCATGCTGCACGTCAACGATATTGGAGGAAACCCGCTGGGTGCCCTGCGCGGCCTGCTGCACGTTGCGGGAAATCTCCTGGGTCGCCGCACCTTGTTCCTCGACGGCGGAAGCGATCGTCGCCGATATCTCGGACAATCTTTCGATCGTGCCGCTGATCTCCTTGATCGCCCCGACCGACTCCCGGGTGGCCGATTGAATGCCGGTGATCTGCTGCCCGATTTCGCCGGTCGCCCTTGCCGTTTGCTCGGCCAGCGCCTTGACCTCGGAAGCCACCACCGCGAACCCCCGGCCGGCTTCGCCGGCGCGTGCAGCTTCGATGGTCGCATTCAGCGCCAGCAAATTGGTTTGACCTGCGATCGTGTTGATCAGCTCGACGACGTCGCCAATCCGCGCTGCCGCCGCCGACAGTTCGCCCACCCGATCGTTGGTGCTGCGGGCCTGAAGCACCGCCTCGTTGGCGATGCGGGCGGATTCCTGTACCTGCCGGCTGATCTCGTTGACCGACGACGTCAACTCCTCGGTCGCGGAAGCCACCGACTGCACGTTGCTCGAGGCTTCCGCGGAAGCCGCGGCAACCGTCGTCGTGAGCTCCTGCGAGCGAACGGCCGTCGACGAGAGCGTGCTGGCCGAGGCTTCCAGTTCGGTTGCCGCGGAGGACACGGTTTCGATGATTTCTCCGACCGCACTTTCGAAGCCGTTGGCGAGTTTGGTCATGTCGGCTTTCCGCTGCACCGCCGCGCGCCGCTCGCTGGCCTTCAACTCCTCCGCGTTGAAACGAACGAGAGTCTGCAGCGTCTGCAGATTGCGTAACGCCTCGCCGACTTCGTCGTCCCGCGCAACAAACAGCCGGTTGTCCAGCTTGCCTTCCGAGATATTCAGCATCTCGCCGATCAGATGGCTCATCGGCCCGTTGATCGCGCGCAGCGCCTGCATGCCGATCACTCCGGCAACGAGGGCGCCGAACAGTGAAGCTGCGAGTGCGATCCCGCTGGTGGCGAAGCCGAATTGTTCGAGCATGCCGACGCCGACAGCGAACGCGGCCTGAACGGCGATCAGGGTGATCAGGCGAGCCTTCAGCGTGCCGTTGAAAAACGAAAAGTAGTCCGCCAGCGAGCGGCGGCGAACGATGCCGGCATCGATCTTGTATCTGTGCGACTTCTTCTCGCGTAGCGCGGCGTATACCTTTTCGGCTTCCTCGCGCTGGTCTGACGGTAGCTTGGTGCGGATCGAGGTGTAGCCGACCACCTGGCCGTTCTCGCGGATCGGAGACGCCGTTGCCAGTACCCAGTAGAAGTCGCCGTTCTTGCGCCGGTTCTTGACCGCGCCCACCCAGGGCTTGCCGGCTTTCAGCGTATCCCAGAGATTCTGGAACGCTTCCGGGGGCATGTCCGGATGGCGGATGATGTTGTGCGGCTGACCCATAAGCTCAGCTTCGGTGAAGCCTGCGGCGTCGACGAACTGATCGTTGAAAAAGGTCAGTCGTCCCTTGGTATCGGTTTTGGAAACGATGAGGGTACTGTCGGTAATTGGATATTCGGTGGTGGTCACCGGAAGATTGGTGCGCATTGCGGTAGTCCCTGGAGCAATTCGGACAGCAATCGCGGCTGCCAGATGTCCGAACGACATGGCGCCCGTTCGCTTCGGCAAAAATACGGGGGAGTGTTTGCGCTGTTGTTAAGTTAACGATCCGTGCGAACACGGGCTTCACGAGCCTTCATCAGCGATGCGTCGGACCGTATGCACGTAGCCGTGCATACGGTTCGCGTCTTTCAAGCGCCTTGAGGATTGAAGAGCCCTCGTGAGGACCTGACCCTTAAGAATACGTACTCTTCATTTTCGCCACAACCATCAGCCTTTGCGCTAGATCAACGAGTGTGCCGCGATTTCTGCAACTATTGCGATACAGATTCTGATATCAATGACCGACTCATACTGACTCAATTTGGAATATGGAAAGAACGATTTTCATACTCGACGACGATGCCGGCGTTCGGGATACGTTGCGCACGCTCCTTGAGGCCGGCGGATACAAGGGAGTTTGTTTCGCCGATGAGGCGGGTCTGCTGGAAGCGACACGGCAGCGCTGCCCCTTGGCTATTCTTCTGGACGTGAATCTGCCGGGCCGATCGGGACTGGAGATATTGAAGGATCTTGCGACTTATGCCGTCCCGGTCGTCATGATTTCCGATCAGGGCGACGTTCCGACTGTCGTGGAGTCCATGAGGAATGGCGCGTTGGACTTTCTTGAAAAGCCCTTCAAGTGCGAGGACATTCTGGGCCGTCTTGCAAATATCCGCACCGGCGTCGCAGGCAACCGCACCGTGGCCCTTCAGCAGAAAATATCGTCGCTGAATTTTCCTGGACGCGAACCGCTGACCCGCCGCGAACGCGACGTGCTGCAACTCGCGGCGACCGGCTGCTCCAACAAGGAAGTCGCCGAAAAACTCGGTATCAGCTATCGGACGGTCGAAGACCATCGTTCCAATATCATGCACAAGCTGGGCTTGAAAAATATCGCCGAGTTGCTGATCACCGTCCTGAAATAGTCGTTCCGGATGTTCGTTGCTGCATCGTTCACTGTGTTTCCCTGTCCCGCGTTTCCCCGGAATTGTACCGAAGCCCCGGCGCGCTCATGCTCGGCGAATATTGAGCCGGGAGGCGACAATGATTGAGGCATTAGCACTTCTGAGAAGAACCGCTGAAGCGTGCGAGCTCGAAGCCCGTGAGCCTGACAACGCGGCGATGGTCAGGGCCGAAATGATGGACCTCGCTGCAAAATGGCATTGGTTGGCCGGAGAGGCCGCCACATTATGCCGCAAGCGCAAGGAATTGACCGGTGACGAAGACGCCGCATGCGCTTCGTGCCTGGAGCGTTGTCTGGGTCAGGTCGTCCTGGAGCTCTCGAAGTCATCTGGTGTTCTTCGTCAGCGTGCATCGCCTGCGGCCGAATTCTAAAGCCGGGGAATCCAGCCCGGACGGCTCAGCAGATATTCAACCATCCGCGGAGGAATGCTGAGGGCAGCCGCGACCTCGCGTTCGTCCTTCGGCAGTCCGGCGAGGATAGTTGCTTCGTTTTTGCTCCGAACCTTGGCAAGCCATTCCGGGTCGACCACCACTGCGCGTCCGACCGCGACGAGGTCGGCGCCGAGCTCGATCGCGCCCTCGGCATCCCTGCACGTCCCGACCCCGCCGCTTGCCATGACTGCACTGCGGCCCGCGATCACGCGGGCTAACGCCGTGACCGGATTTTCCGCCGGGATGTTATTCGTTTCGAGCGGCCCATGATAGACACGGGTCTCTCGCTGAGGCCGGATTTTCCGGTAGTCGTCGAGCGATATCGAGATGTAGTCGAGGTTCAATCTCGAAAGCTCATTGCAGAGCAGCTTGGCATCTTCCAGCGTATAGCCGTCCGCCTCCGCTTCGAACGGCGTGACGCGATAGCCCACGATCAGCTTTGGGCCCAGCGCATCGCGAACGGCCTCTGCGACGGCGAGCGGAAAGTTCATGCGTTTTGCGAGCGTGCCGCCCCAATGATCGGCGCGATGATTGGCTCGCGGCGAGAAGAACTGATGAACCGCGTAATGGTTGGCGCCGTGGATCTCGACGCCGTCGAAGCTGGCCGCTCGGGCAAGCGAAGCCGCGTCGCGAAAGCTTGCAATCAGGCTGTCGACCTCATCTGACGTCATCGCCCTCGGCGTCCTTGCGCCGGGCCGCAACGATGCAACCGCCGAAGGCGCGCGCATGCTGTGCTCGCCGATCAGGTCGGGCCGTGCGATGCGACCGCCATCGTAGATCTGCAGGATCGCAAGGCCTCCTGCGGCACGCATCGCTTCGGCAAGCCGATGCAAACTGGATAGATGTCCCTGGTGGGCCGCGCCGATGCCCTGCCAGGAGCGTCCGTCCTGTGCGACGTAGGTCGCCGAGGAAATGGTGGCGCCGAACCCGCTGGCGGAGCGTCGCCGTACGAATTCGATTTCATCTTCGGCCGCCGTCCCGTCTTCGTTCGAGGCGTCGGTCGTCAGCGGCGCAATCGCAAAGCGGTTTGCCGTCTCGCGTCCGCAGTTGAACCTCAATGGAGACCACACAGCCATCGTTCAAACCTCAGTGGAACACGCGCCCGGCGTCGATGACGACGGTCTGGCCGGTCATGGTCTCGGTGCGGCACATCGCGACCACCATGTCGGCGCAGTCGTCCTTGTCGGCCGGCTTCTTCAGCAGCGAGCTTGCTGCAGAGCGCTCGACCTGCTCGGGCTTGAGATTGGCGGTTGCGCGCGTGCCCTCCAGCAGGCCCGGGGCCACGCAATTGACGAGCGTCTCCGGCGCCAGCGCCACCGCCATGCAGCGCGTCAGATGGATCAGCCCTGCCTTCGACACGGCATAAGCGATCGAAGACCCGACCGGGTGAAGCCCCGCCACCGATGCGATATTGACGATGCGGCCGCGCCCCTGCGCTTTCATGATGGAAGCGACCGCCTTGCCCAGTTGCATCGGCCCGGTCAGGTTGACGGCCATGACCTTGTTCCAGACGTCAGGTGTCAGGCTGTCGAGATCGCCGAACGGGATCGAGACGTTGTAGGCGGCGTCGTTGATCAGGATGTCGAGACGGCCGAAAGCTTTGGTCACCTCGCCGACCAGCCGGTCCACGGCCGCGCCGTCGGTGATGTCGCAGCCGAACGCCTGCGCCTTGATGTGATAGCGTGACATCAGTTCGCCGGCGATGCTTTCCGCCTGCTGGCGGCTGTTTGCGTACATGACGGCGAGGTGCACGCCTTCCTGCGCCAGCGCGTGGCAGATGCGCTGCCCCAGGCCGCCATTGCCGCCCGTCACCAGTGCCACCGAACCCATCAGATCCATCGCTTCTCTCCTTCAAGGCGAATGCAAGCCGCCGCGACATTTACGGACACTTGCGAGCCCGCCTTTTATGCTTCTCGACTACGATGAGACGGCCCCATTGCCAGCTTGTTCGATGACCGGGCTTATCACAAAAGCCGACGTCTGCAGCGAAACGACGCCATGTGCCCTGAACGAAGCCGCCGGTTCCTATTCGATCACCTCGTCCGCGCGAGCGAGTATGTGTGGCGGTACTTCGAGGCCGAGGGCTTTCGCGGTCTTCAGGTTAACGGCCAACCTGAATCTGGTTGGCTGTTGCACGGGAAGATCGGCAGCCTTTTCACCATTCAGAATGCGACCAACGTAGATGCCAGCCTTGCGAAATACGTCGAGGAAATCAGCTCCATAGCTAAACAGGCCACCGGAGCGAACGTCCTCTGGCCAGGGATACGATGTGGGGATGCGATAGCGGGCGGCCAAAGCTACGATTTGTTCGCGTTGCATCTGGAATAACGTGTCCGGACCAACCAGCAATGCGCCTGCATTTTCCGCGACAGCTGACTCAAATGCACGATCAACATCGTTCGGGCCGCTTGCATTGACAATCAGCAGCCGGCGACCTGCAGCCCGCGCATTTTCGGTTCGAATTTTCAGTGCAGCTTCGGAGAAAGCAGGGTTGGCCGTATTTACCAGGTACGCAATGGTCGCGGCTGTGGGTACGATCTCGCGTAAAAACTCGAAGCGTTTCCCGATCAATTCACCTGCCAGGACGGTGATCCCCGTAATGTTTCCGCCGGGCCTGGCGAGACTTGCGACGGCGCCTATGCCGACTGGATCCGCGCCCATCGAGAACACGATAGGAATTTTGACCGTGGCCGCCTTGGCGGCAAGGACGGCTGCGGCAGTGCTGGCGGAAAATATCACGGCAACGCGACGATCGACCAATTCGTTCGCCAACACGGGTAGTCGATCCATGCGGTTGTCGGCGGCTCGGTAGTCAAACGACACGTTCCGACCGTCGATGTAGCCGATCTCGGCCAATCCTGCCTTGAAAGCAGACGTCTCGTCTTGCAAAAAATTGATTGCCGAACTGTAGAGAATGCCGACCACCGGCATCGAGGATTGCTGCGCACGTACGGCAAGCGGCCATGCCGTCGCCGCGCTGCCGACAAGACCAATAAAGTCCCGCCGCCTCATCCCTGGCCCCCATTCAGAAGGCGATATCCTATCGGCTCAAATGATCAGCGGATAGGGGTTCTGCCCCACTCTCGTTCGATGAGGGAGGAGGGTGGCCGCAGCGGCCGAGCCGACACGCCAGTCGTCCTCCCTGTCGCTCGTGCAGTTTTCGTTAGATTGTGCGGACGGCGACACTCCTCAATCCTGGCATCTTCGTTAAGTTTGTCACCTTGGCGTTGCCGAAGGGTTGCCATGTCTCAGAGGTAACAAAAGTCCGATGGAATGGACCTCACTCGACGGTTTCGTCGGTTCGGGCGAGAAAGGTCGGTGACGGCTCGATGCCGAGCGCTTTTGCGGTTTTCAAATTGACGATCAGATCGAATTTGGTCGGCTGCTGCACCGGAAGGTCCGCCGCATTGGCCCCGCGCAGGATCTTGTCGATATAGTCGGCGGTACGCCGGAACAGGTCGGTGAAATTGGCGCCGTAGGAAATCAGACTGCCGGCTTCGACATATTCCCGCGTGCCCGAGATCGTCGGCAGCTTCGCGTCCAGCGCGAGCGCGCCGATCAGGGACCGGTTGGTATAGAACAGCGGGTCGGTCTGCACGTACAATGCATCGATGCTGCCTTTGAGGCCTTCGATAGCAGGCGCAATGTCTTCGCTGCGCTTGATCTCCAGGACCGATATCTCGAAATCGAATTTCAGGTTTGCGGCCCTGAGTTCGCCGACTTCGAGCGGCGCATTGGGGCTGGCGGGGTTGCTCAGGACTGAGAGGCGGCGCCGGCCCGGAATGATCTCGCGCAGAAGCTCCAGACGCTTGCCGGCAAGATCGGAGGATTGCAGCGACAGCCCGGTGACGTTGCCGCCGGGACGGGCCAGGCTGGCGACGAGACCGTTGCCGACGGGGTCTCCGACCGCCGCGAACACGACGGGAATCGTCGATGTCGCGCGACGTGCGGCGAGCACGTTCGGAGTGGCATGCGTCACGATGACGTCCGCCTTCAGACCGAGCAATTCAGCGACCAGTTCGAAGGAGCGATCGTAGCGTCCTTCGGCCCAGCGATATTCGATCCTGAAATTGCGTCCCTCGATCCATCCGAGTTCGCGCAATCTCTGCAACATGGCGGCGGTCGATTCGCGCTGAGCCTGATGTGAATTTGCGCCCAGAAAACCGATGACCGGCAGCGTCGCGGGCTGTTGCGCGCGAGCCGCGAGAGGCCACGCGGCCGCACCGCTCAGGAGAGTGAGAAATCGTCTTCGCCGCATGGCCTGGCTCATTCGATCACGTTGTCGGCAGTGGCGAGCAGCGTCGCCGGCACGGTGAGGCCGAGCGCCATGGCCGTCTTCTGGTTGATCGACATTTCGAAATTGGTCGCCTGATAATAGGGAATTTCGCCGGCATTTGTGCCGCGCAGGATCGCGTCGATGATGTTGGCCACACGCTTGTTCAGCTCCACCAGATCGTACGAATACGCGATCAGGCCGCCTGCCTCGACAAAATCCGAAAATGGATAGATCGCCGGAAGGCCGGTCGCTCCGATCAGATTCGCGATCAAATGGCGGTTGATCATGGTGTCGGGACTATCTCCCACCATCACGGCGTTGGCGCCGTCGCGCGCCACTTGTGCGATCGCGTCGCGATAAGCCGCCTCGCTGGTGGGGAGTTCGACCGCTGCGACCGCGAAGTCGACTCGGGCCGCCTCGGCCGCCGCGCGAACCGCACCGAGTTGCGCAACCTCCCAGTCGGCTTGCGTGGTAGCCTTCGCAGCGAGGAAAGCCAGTTTCGACATCGCCGGAACGATTTCGCGCAGCAGCGCGATGCGCTTGCCATGGATCGACGGGCCGGTGTCGACGCTGACGCCGGTAATATTGCCTCCGGGCCGCGCCAGGCTCTGCACCAGCCCCAACGCAACGGGGTCGCCCGTCATGGCAACGATCGGAAGCGTCGTGGTTTCACGCTTGAAGAGCAGCCCACCAGGTCCAAGAACATACACCACGTCAGGATTTTGGCGCACCACCTCGGCGACCATTGCCGCAGGTCCCGATACAGTCTTCTCCTTGCCGTAACGCTCGATGCTGAGGTTTTGTCCCTCGACATAGCCGAGGCGTCGCAATTCCGCGAACAGCGCACGGTAGTAGCGGTTCTCGCTTTTTTCCTGCATCAGCGCCGCCGGTTCGAACACGCTGAAAATGGCAAGGCGTCGCATGGCGGCGGCCGGCTGCGCCGCGGCGCGCGAAACGCCGGCGGCGACCGACAGCCCGCCCGCAAGAAAATCCCGTCGCCTCATACCGACCCCGTGGAAGTTTGCCCCTTGTAGCACCCAGCGGTAGCCGCTTTGGGCCGCGATGGCGAGGAACAATTTCGCCAGTTGGCTTCGCACGAGATGCCTCCGCCGGCTCGACCGCGCTATGCGGGCGACCCGGCGGCAAGTCTGGACATATCGGCGGCGCATCCGAACGCGGAACTGAATTCAGAGTATGAAGCTGCTGGCCGTCAGGTGAGCCATGTCACCCGTGATATTGATGGCGAAGTCGGCGGCACCGTCGCCATCAACGTCGCCCTGCAGAAACGCACTTAGGGGAAACTTGCTCAGGACCAGCTCGCCGCTATGTCCAGTGAACCTGTCGACAAAACCGAAGGCCTGATCGCCGGCAACGTCGGTGCGTGCGTCGATCTGGCTCAGGACAATCTGGTCCATCAGGTCGAAATCGGTGATCATGTCGCCGCGCGTGTCGGCAACGCTGGAGAAGATGAAATAGTCGGCGCCGCCGCGGCCGGTGAGCGAATCCTGGCCTGCACCGCCGTTCAGGAAGTTGGACGAGTTGTTTCCCAAGAGGTAGTCGATACCCGCACCGCCGGTGACATTCTCGATCGAGGTCAGTTGATCGATGCCGTCAACTTCGAAATAGACGTCACTCCGCGTTCCATCAGGACCGGCGACGGCGATCTGGGAATAGCGGATGCCTTCGCCGGTCATGAGATCGACCCTGACGTGGCCGCCGAAAAATTCCGAGTAGTCGACCGTATCGCGGCCGGTGCCGCCGTCGATGGTGTTGTTGCCCTTGAAGTCGACGAAGGTATCGTTGCCGCCGTCGCCGTAAAGCGTGTCGTCGTTGGCGCCGCCCTCGATGTGGTCGTTATCGGCTCCGCCGTAAATGGTATCCTCGCCATCGTCGCCGTACAGCGTGTCGTCTCCCGATCCGCCGTAGATCGTGTCCCGGCCGCCCAGGCCATGGATGGTATCGTCGCCGTTGGCCCCGCGGAGGAGGTCGGGCAGATATCCGCCCGTGATATCGTCATCGCCGTCCGTGCCGGTCAGTATGTTGCCCATCATCAAGAGCCCTTTGATCCTGGCCATGTTCATCTCCATTGGTTGCTGTTGGCCTGCCCAACGCATGCACAGGAGAATGCCGGCTGCAGATGTCGGGCGCTGTTCCGCAGGGAACAGCGCGGCCGGCGGGTGTGAGCGATGTCACGCCGGGCAGGGGACGGCGTCGTCCCGGAGTTCGCGAGGCCTTCGGCTGCGCCAGGAGCAGATATCAGGAGGATCCGTCCCTGCCTGAATCAGGCACGAACTGCAGAGCGTCGTCTATGTCCGTTGTGGGGCAATTGCGACTGTTCGGCGACGTCCGAACTTCCTCCACTCGACCTTATCATGGGCGACGCGCACCGTCAGGATTGGCAGGTCCGACAGGTGCCATTTCCTGCCTCATGCGCCGAAGCCGGACAAGTTATTCGATCACTTCGTCTGCTTGCGCGAGCAGTGTGGGTGGCACGGTCAGCCCGAGCGTGCGGGCAGTCCTGAGATTGATAATCAGATCCAGCCGTGTCGGAAATTCCAAGGGTATATCGCCGGGCTTCTCGCCTCGTAATATCTTGTGCACGAATGTTGCGGCGCGTCGCCAACTTTCAAACAGATTGATCCCGTAGCTCATTAGGCAGCCGTCATAAACAGGTTCACGCCAGGTGCTCATGGTCGGCAGATGTGCGGCTGCGGCCAGTATCGCGATTCTCTTGCGCTCGCTTTGAATCAATGCATCCCCCGGCAAGAACACCGCCTCCACGCGCGCGGCGGCGAATGTACTGAGGGCGCCATCGATGTCGGCTGGCAGTCGAACCTCGACAGGAACATGGCTGATTCCAACCGCCCGAGCCGCAGCTTCGGCATCACTTCGATGGATCACGCTCGACGGACTGCTGGCGTTGTAGAGCCCGCCAATTCTCGAGATGCCGGGCAACATCTTCATCAGGAGTTCCAACTGCTTTCTGACAAGACTCTCCATGGAGTACAGTATGCCGGTGACTTGTCCTCCTGGTCTGCGCTGGCTCGCTATCATACCGAATCCGTCCGGATCGTTGATAATCGATGGATTGACGAACGGGATCGATGCGGTTGCTTGTCTTACAGCGAGCATAGCCGCCGATGCGCCGGACACGAAAACCGCCGGCTTGTAGGGCAGGAGCTCGTTCACGAGGATTGGCATGCGTGAAGAATCGCCATTGGCATACCGGTAGACGAGTTCGAAGTCTCGCCCGTCGACGTATCCCAACTCTTTCATGCCTTGTTCAAGGCCGCCCGCAAACGTTGCATAACCCGGAGTGCCGATCAGCAGAACTGCAACAACGGGAGGTTTTGGCAAAGCTTGGGCGAAGGTGGCGGACGGCCAGGCGACGCCGCCGAGAAGTGTGATGAATTCGCGCCGTCTCATTTGATCACCTCGTCGGCATGCGCAATCACTACCGTGCCGCGTCGTGCCCCGCTCAGAAGGCTCATCCTGTCCGCTCAAGCGATCACCCGAGAGGCGCAACGACCATCGCTACATGTCGGCGGATGGCGCTTGTAAGGCCATCAATTCACATCTGCCGCAACTCTCGACGTATCCGCTACGGGTCCTGATGGAGAGCTGACGAACGCAACGATTAACCGATGCGCTAGCTAAGCCTGAAGAGCGTCTTCAGAAACTCAATCACCGCTTGTTTGGCAGCAGCTGTAGCTTGAGGATCGTATCCGATGTGCGGGTTCAACTGTACGCATGCGTCGTTGTATGTGAACGGCTCCTTGCTGGTCGTATTAACGATAACTCCCGCGGGCTCTTCACGAAGTTTGCAGTTCCGGACTGTTTGGTTGTCTTTCGCAACGACGGACGATCCGGCTATCAGAGGAACATCGAACGCGTGTTGTGCGTTTGGGTATTCTGCAAGAGCAATGTCTTTACCGAGGGCCTTGAGTCTTTCGACGAACAACTTGCAGCTTGCGACCGGATTGTAGTCATCCGGTGTTCCGTGGAAGATCCGAACCGGCCGACTGGCTATGTCGGCATCATCTGCATATGTCGTCGAGCAATCTGGATAGAAGGGAATATAGGCTGCAAGATCGACTCCAGATTTGTTCCACAACTTATGAAAACGCAGTTCGCTCGCATAGAGAGCTCCTTGGCCCCCACGCGAAAACCCCATGACAGCTATGCGAGCAGGATCGACGCGAGGATGCTTGCCGAGAATTTCAAGCGAGCGATAGACATCGAGTACAAAATTCAATCGTCCCAGCAGCGACTGGTTTGTGCTCGTAGTGGTGATACTGCGTCCTGTAAACCCATCAATGGCGAACGTTGAAATGCCCGACGCATTCAGCTCTCTCGACCAAAATTCTATGTTCGAGCCCATTCCCCCAGAGCCGTGCAGCAATATGACTACGGGCAAGCGACCGCTGCCTTGCGCTATTCGGAGTTGCCCGACGAGCTGGGTTGCTTTGCCGTTCTCGTCGCCCGTCAGGAATTGCTGGTCCGAGATCGTGAGGGAATAGATGAGATGAAATTCAACGCGAGCGGCTAGATACTTTGTTTCTTGTGCAATAGCGGAACCTGTCAGACCTGCGATTGCACCCACGAGCGCAACAATCAATGTCCACATGTGGCCCTACCAATAGAGTTGCCTCGAGCAAAAGCGACTGACAGAAAATATTTGAGGTTACTTCAGTCTGGTTGCATCAACGGTACATCAGCAATCGAAGCCATAACGATTATGCGCTTGGCGGAGCCGATGCACAAGCGGCCGGTGCGTGCCTGTCTTGGGCGAGCCATCCTGCACCCCGGAGCGTTTTCGAGCGAAGTAGATACCGGTTCGCGTAAGGAAAACGCGGCGCCCTCCACCTTGGCCCGGCTGACTGCCCAGAGAAACAGGGCTTTCCCGACGCCGCCGCGAAGCGCCGCCAGCTCGACCAATAATTTGCACAGATTCGCTTCGCGGCACGCTTCCATGAGGGCGTCGTAGCCCCGCACGGCCTTTGACCGCAGGCACAAGGCGGAGAGCGCGGGCAGTTCTTCGACGACGGGCGCTCTGAGAATGAACGGCAAGAAGCGGCTCCCTTTGTGCTCTTCATAGCGTGTCGGACTGCCACCATCTGCATCCCGGTTCGCTCCCTCTTGACAATATATCAATTGATATATTTATATCAGTCGATATATTTATGGAGAGGCGCCGATGGGCTATCAGCAGGACAATTCGCATGCGTGGACCAGGGCCCGTTCCCAGGCCGCGGCGATGCCGGCGATTTACGGCAACATCGACTTCGACCGGATGCCGGAGCGCTTCAGCGCCGAGCCCGGCGCGGAGACGGCCATGCGCGGCGAGTATCGCGGCCGGCGGGATGCTTTCCTGGCCGACCGGGAGCGCGTCGCGATGGTGGCGGCCTACACCATGACCGGCGACGTCGTTGCCGATGCCTATGCGTCCCTGATGCCGATCTTCGGCTTTCGCGGTCTGGTCTCGATGCTGGAGACTGCATGCCGCCTCGGGGTGTCCGCCGTGCCCGACGCGCCGAAGGAACTGGTCGCGCTGATCGAGGACATGGAGCGCAAACCGACATGGCTCGACATGAACCTCGTCAACGAGGGCGCGCGTCTGGAGCGCAACGCCATGGCCAATATCGCGCCTTACGTGATCCGGGGCGCGCTGCTCGCCACCTTCATGAACAAATATTCGGCGCTGCCGATGGCGCTGACGGGAACGCTGACCGACGCCATGGCGGCCAAGCGTACTTTCGAGACCGCCACCTTCTTCACGGTGACCGTCATGCCCGGCGCGCTTGAACGTCACGGCGAGGGCTTCAAGTCAGCAGCCATGGTGCGCCTGATGCATTCGATGGTGCGCTTCAACGTGATGCGACGGCCCGGCGCGTGGGACACCGCGGTCTATGGCCTGCCGATTCCGCAGGTCGACCAGATGCCGGCCGGTCTGATCGGTTCGTTCCTGCTGTCGGCGAAGGTGCTGAAGCAGGGCCGCACCGAGTTCAACGCGGAGGAGCGGGCGCGCGTCGAACTGGCGCGCTATCGCTGCTTCCTGCTCGGCCTGCCCGAGGATCTGCTCGGCGATACCCCGCGCAAGATCATCGACCTGATGGCAACGCGTCATGCCACGCTGCGCGCCGGGTTCGACGAAAAGACCTGCGGCTCGCTCGTGCGCGGCGCGATGTCGGCGGAACTGTCGAAAGACACCAGCGCCCTCGGCAAGCTCCGTCAGTTGATGGAGCGCAGCTTCTCGAAGGCGTATCTCGTCAGCAACTTCCTCGACGGAAAGCCCGAGAGGGCGGCGGCGATGGGTATTCCCTACACCGGCAAGGACAAGCTCGTCGCGCTCGTCACCGCGGCGTTCCTGTTTCCGCGGCTGCGGCTTTACGCATCGGCGATGCGGCTGCCGGTGCTGCGCGATATCGCCGATCGCAGGCTGGTCGCCAAGCTGAGCCGGCTTTTGCAGTCTTACGGCCATGCGGACTTCGTCTCGGACGGCGAGGCCTATCGTCCGGTGCACAGCTAGGCCGGATCGCGTGTCGCACAGCTTGCTTCGCCGCAGGCGTTATGGTGAGTGATCGGCATGAACGCCCGCAACGCTTCCCCCACGCGTCAAACCGGTTACGCCAAGGGCGACGAGACGCGCCGGACCATTCTTGCGGCCGCACTGGCCGAGTTCGGCGATCACGGCTTCAATGCCGCGACCACGCGCGGCATTGCCGGCAGGGCCGGGGTGCCGCTGCCTTCGCTGTCCTATTATTTCGGCAACAAGGAAGGCGTCTACCGCGCCTGCGCGCAGGAGATCGTCGATCGCTACACCGAGGCGATGGCGACGCCGGCGGGCATCGCGTTGTCGGAACTCGGCACCGCCTCGCCCGATGCCTGCGCCACGCGGCTGCGGCAGGTCGTTCGCCGGCTGGCGGAGTTCGTGGTCGGCTCCGATGACAGCCGTGTCTGGTCCGGCTTCGTCACCCGAGAAATGCAGGAGCAGGGGCCGGCGTTCGAGATTCTCTATCGTCGTCTCTGGGCGCCGGGCCTGCAACTGCTGTCGCGCCTCATTGCCGGTGCCAACGGCGCGAACGAAATCCGCGACCAGGACCGGCTCGACGCCCTCATGCTGGTGTCCAGCCTCGTCGCCTTCCAGTCCGGCCGCGCCGTTTCGCTGCGGATAATGGCGTGGCGAAAACTGGATGCCGCCGCCCTCGACCAGCTGTTCGCCGCCATCGATCGCCTCATGGACGGCATTGTCCGCAAACGAGGCTAGCGTTCACGGCAAAACTCCGCCGACCGGAATCGGCAGAACTTGTCGGCCTCGGCATGTGAGCGCATGCCGGCTACCTTGCATGGGGTTGTTTTCGATATTTTGGCGCTGGCGCGCGAAGCGCGTTATTTGTCGAGCGACTTGAGGATCTTCAGCAGTTCGCCGTGCACGTACTCGTTGCCGCAGATCACGTGGCCGGTCTTCAGCGGATCGCTCTTGCCGTCGACGCAGCTCACCGTGCCGCCGGCCTCGCGCACCATGATCTGGCCCGCGGCCATGTCCCAGGCTTGCAGGTTGCGCTCCCAGTAGCCGTCGAGGCGGCCGGCCGCGACGAAGGCCATGTCGAGCGAGGCCGCGCCGAAGCGGCGGAAACCGGCGACCTTGCTCTGCAGCGCCGCCATCTCCTTGAGCGCCAGTTCGTGATTGCCGCGCCCGATATGCGGCAGGCCGCAGGCAACAACGCATTCGTCGAGCCGGCGGCGGCCGGCGACGCGCAGCCGCTGGTCGTTGAGGAACGCGCCCTTGCCGCGCTCGGCGATGTACAACTCGTCATTGGCGGGATTGTAGATCACGCCGGCGATGACGGTGTCCTCGCGCTGCAGGCCGATCGAGATCGCAAATTGCGGGATGCCGTGCAGGAAGTTGGTGGTGCCGTCGAGCGGATCGACGATCCAGGTGTGGGTCTTGTCGGCGCCTTCGCGATTGCCGCCTTCCTCGCCAATGAAGCCGTAACCCGGCCGCGCCTTGGCAAGGTCCTGGTACAGCATTTCCTCGGCGCGCTTGTCGGCCAGCGACACGAAGTTCGCCGGGCCCTTGAGCGACACCTGCAGGTGCTCGATCTCGCCGAGGTCGCGCTTGAGGCTGCGGCCGGCGCGGCGCGCGGCTTTCACCATGACGTTGATAAGGGCTGAGTAGAGCATGATACGAGGCTTACGGTCTGAGGAAACGGCCCGGATGCCGTTGGGGTAGGGGACTGGGTGCCCTGCTGAATAGCCGCCGTCAAGGCGTCATTTGACGGCGTTTCCGATCCATTTGCGCGCGGCTTCCTGGGCCTTGGCGCGGTCCTCAGCGCTGAGCTCGGCCAGCCGCTCGTCGAGTTCCGGATCGCCCTTGCCCGCGGTCTTGGCGACGATGTGCCATTTGAAGCCCTCGATCTTGTCTATCGGCACGCCCTGACCGCCGACCAGCACGCGGGCGAGGCGGTTCTGCGCGATCGGCGAATTCTGCCGCGCCGCCTTGCGCAGCAGCGCGACGCCGGCGGCCTGGTTCTTTGGCGTGCCGGTGCCGTTGAACAGCGCGATGGCGTATTCGACCTCGGCGTCGACATTGTCGGCCAGCGAGGCCGCCTGCAGCAGGCGCACCGCATTGTCGATGTCCTTCGGCACGCCGTTGCCTTCCTTGTAGAAGGTCGCCAGCGCGTATTGCGCCTCGGGA
>JAQSDT010000678.1 GCA_029946075.1 bacterium
GGGCGCCATCCATGGCTGAAGCACATAGACGGCATTTGACTAAAATGCTGTCACTCCGAGGTAACAGCGGCCGGTAACCCAACCTATTGGGAAACAAACGTTTTCTGTGCTTAACAGGCGCTTAAGAAAGGCTGAAGGAAGGCTTAATTTCCGGCTCTCGGGGGCTGCGCAGGCAAGCCCCGGTTAACCGATCCGCCGCCGCACGTCGCTGCGCATCTGCTCGCGAAATGCCTGCCGGCGGGCGGGGCGGTCCTTCACCGGTACGTCGTGGCGGTCGAACACGTTGAACATCTCCAGGATGGGATAGTGGTCGCTGGCCATCGACAGGATGCGCAGGAACTCGGCCACTGGCCCAGTCGGCCCGGTGACCTCCCATTTGCGGATGGTGTCGGAGCCGCCGGGATGCGGCAGCCCGCAGAGTTTTGCCATGTCATGCACCGACAGCGGCCGGCCGATGGCCTCCCCGAGGTGTTCGCGAAGTTTCTTCAGTTCGGCGCCGGTCACTGGTTCTCCGTTTCAATCGACTTCTGTGAAGTACGTCACACATCATGGCAGGGGAGCAGGATATACGCGTCGCAACTGTTCCTGAGAGGAGGCCACCATGCGCCACTTGCTCGAAAGCCTTACCCCCGACAGCTGCCACATCACCTGGAGATGGGTCGGCAGTGTGTTCGCTCTTTATGTTGTGCTGATGATTTCAGCCGCAGGCGTCTTCGTCAGTCACGAATCATCGCGCAAGCTTGCGCAGGAAGGTGCCGCGACTGTGGCAACCGGCGGACAGAAGCGCGCGATTCACATCCCGGTATCGATCCGGCAGGCCGCGCGCGATTGAGGGGGTCAGACACCGATCGCGTTCCGCGCCACCACGTCGCGGTAGAAGGCGGCGCTGAGCTTCGCCGTCCGCCGCTGCGTTTCGAAATCGACATGATAGAGGCCGAAGCGTTTCTCGTAGCCGAAGATCCATTCGAAATTGTCCATCAGGCTCCACAGGAAATAGCCGCGCACCGGCACGCCCTCTGCCGTGGCCCGCTGCAGCTGCCGCAGATAGTTGCGCAGGTACATGATGCGGTCGAGATCGTAGATCCGGCCGTCGGCATGGACCTTGTCTTCGGCCGAAGTGCCGTTCTCGCTGATGTAGATCGTCTCGATATTCCAGACCTTCGCCGCCAGCCGCGGCGCCCAGTAGATCACTTCGGGCCCGATCTTGAGCCATTCCGAATTCATGTGCGGAAAGGAGGTCGGGAGCGGCAGTATGCTCCAGCCCGGCGCCTTGTCGGAAGCTGCGATGTAAAACTGCGGCGCGTAGATGTTGAGGCCGACGAAATCGTTCGGCGACGAGATGATCTTCAACTCGTCGGCGGTGAATTTCGGCGCGTCCTTGCCGGCATATTGCAGGAAGCCGTCGGTGTACTTGCCTTCGAGGATGACGCCGAGGAAGCCTGAATTGAGTTCGCGCGTTGCGATCTCGGCGGCGCGGACGTGTTCGGGGGTGTCGAAGACCGGCACGCAGGTCGCGAGATTTTCGGCCGGGCCGACTTTTGTGCCCGCGCGTCCCTGCGCGCGGATCGCCTGCACGGCAAGGCCATGCGCGAGCGCAACGTGGTGGCGGACCTGGTTCACTTCCGCATCGGGCAGTTTCAGCCCGGGCGCATCGACGCCCCAGCCGTAACCGAAATTCACGAACCTGCCGGCCTCGTTGATCGTGAAGATCGACTTGACGCGGTCGCTGATGCGCCTGGCGACGTAGCCGGCGTAATCGCCGAACGCCTTCGAGGTCTCGCTGGAGCGCCAGCCGCCGACCCGATCCTCCAGCGCCTGCGGCAAATCCCAGTGGTACAGCGTCGCATACGGCTCGACGCCGTTTCTCAGGAGTTCGTCGATGAGGCGGTCGTAGAAATCGAGGCCCTTCGGATTGGGCGCGCCGCGTCCTTCCGGAAACACCCGCGGCCACGCGATCGAGAACCGGTAGGCCCTGGCGCCGAGATCGCGGATCAGGCCGATGTCTTCCTTGTACCTGACATAATGCTCGTTGGCGCGATCGCCGGTGGAGCGGTCCTCGATCTTGCCGGGCGTATGCGTGAACGTATCCCAGATCGAACGGCCGCGGCCGTCCTCGTTGACGGCGCCTTCGATCTGGTAGGCCGAGGTCGCGGTGCCCCACACGAAGTCTTTCGGAAAGCTCGCCGGCGCGTGCCGGTCCGTTGCAGTCTGCGCCGTGACGGCAGCGGGCTGCGCCGCCATGCCGAGCGCGGAGAGGCCTGCAAGCTTGCTGAAATGCCGGCGCGAGAATTTTCCGAACATCATTGTCTCCGGTCAGCGTGCATCAATCGGATTTCGAACGCGACCATATTCGGAGATTTGCCGTCGGCGAAACCCATGTCGGTGCCTCGAGTTCCTCATTCCGGTTTTCGGTAGTGGGAAATCTGCATCAGAGGCCCGAATACCTTCATGCCCGGTACTCCCGTAACCGTTGCGGTTCAAACGACAAGGGCCCCGAGATGGTCGAGGGCCTGAAGATCGTTGCGGGCCGAAAGAGATCGCCCATGTGCGGCGCTGTTGCCGGGGGGAACGGGTTGCGGAATCATTGTTCGCGGCATGACTTCGGCGCGCGTGGCTTGTAATGTTTCTGCCCCGGATTGCGGGTGGAGTTGGCGTCGATGCATCGCATTCTCATACTGACCGCGCGCTTGGCTTTGGCAGGCATCTCGCGCGCGTTGACGATCGCTGCGTTCGTCCTGACGCTCATGGGCAGCGGCGCCGGGGCCGCGTGCATCAACCTGCAGCAAGGCAGCGGCCTTACGCTCGAGGGCGTGCTGACCTATCGGATTTTCCCCGGCCCGCCGAATTACGAGGACGTGCGCCGCGGCGACACGCCGGAGCCCGCTTACATCGTCAAGCTCGATAGCCCGATCTGCATCACCGGCGACGATTTCGTCGATTCGAACACGAAGATCGACAACGTTCAGGTCTATCCCGAGGACCAGGGGGCGGGAAACGGCCAAGCGTTCAGGGATCTGCGGCGTCTGGTCGGGCAGCGCGTTCAGGTCGAGGGCAAGTCGGCGTTTGGCGCGCACACGGCCCATCACAAGGCTCCGCTGATGCTGCCGATCACGCGCGTGGCGGTTGCGACGGATCCCACGGATGCCTACGGCACGCCGATGACGACGGTTCGGGCATTCTATCTCGCGCTGGCGGCCGGGAGCGGCAGCGAAGCCGCCCGGTTCGTCGTTGCGGAAAAACGCGCGGCCGGACCGCTCTCCGCCGATGCCATCACCAGATTTTACGGCAATCTGGCCGAGCCACTCAGCCTGATCGGCGTAGAGCGGATGGCCGCGGACGAGTATCGGGTTCGCTACGCGTTCGTCGCCCGAGGCGGAAAGCGTTGCGACGGCGTGTCGATGGTTCGAACGAGGCAAGTCCGGGGCGAAAATCTGATCGAGTTGATCAAATCGTTGTCGGGGTGCTAGCCCTTTCGAGGGCGATGAAGCCAGACGTCAGTCGAAAGGTCCTTTGCCTGTCTTGCATGCCGTTCTGGCCGCTTTCCAGCCCTCGCTCCACTTGGTCTCCAGTTCATCATTGTAATAGGGGTTTGCGCCGAACACTTTCCCCTGCCGATAGGCCTGATAGCCGCAATTGTAGGCGTTCCACATATGCGACCGGCTGGCCTCTTCGCCCGCCGGCAGGTCGTTGATTCCGCCGCACAGGCCGAACATCACGGCATTGCCGCCGCCAGGATTGAGGTTGCCCGGCTTGTCCTGGGCGATGTCGCACCGCCTGTTGTGAGGCATCTCGGCGATCGAGGTCTGCGGGATCAGGGTCGTTGCAGCCAATGCAAAGATTGCGATAACCGGCGATCTGTTGGGCACGCGTCCTCCAAATGTTGCGATGGCTGGCAGATCCGCGATGAAAGGAGCTGCCGTGCGAGTCCGGCTGATTGAAATCCGTCTCGCGATCTGATTTCACTGCTGAACAGGTTTTCTATCACAGTCATCACGACGAGATCAGGTGTTGAATGTTTGCTGGCGCGAAACGAGAGCGGTACGCGTTCAGGATAGCCGATCTGTGGCGTGTAGCTGTCGCTGGTTTCCTGTCGTTGTGGGGCATGATGGGGGTATGCGTCGGGGAGACGCAAGTTGGCAACGTCAGAATCGCGATGCAGCCGGGAGAATGCCGTCTGCTGCTGAACGGTGTCGATATCGGTTGTCCTTCCGGAGCGGTGCACACGCGCCTGGAAAACGGCCGTCACCTCGTTAACTTCCCTGGTGGCGATATCTCTGCCGTCGGATTTGCCGGGCAGAAGATTGAAGTTGCCGGAAATGCGTCGAGTGTTCTCTGGATCGATGCCGCCTACATAAATCAGCAAAGGCTCGCTGTCGACGGGCAATGCGCCTTTAAGCGGAAGGAAGACGGCGTCGTCGAGCTGGAATGCAAAGCAATTCTGCGCGACGGTCGAAAGCTTTCAGCCTCCCTGAAAAATGTCGAGCAGAAAGATAGCTTCCTCGGTGTGGAAACAGCGACGGCCGGCCGCGAGAAATGCGAGAGATTGATCAGATTGCACGGGATGCTCACGCGAGCCCAATTCCAGTGCAAGTTTAGCAAATACAATACTGCGCTGATCGATGAGGCGAGCGGATGCATGCCGGCGGTTGGCAAGAATAATGTCGAAGCCATCCTTCGTGACGGCATGACACTCTTCGATAGCCATGAACGGGAACGCGGGCACAAAGCGGTCTGCAGCGCGATCCTGGCAGACTTTCCAAAACTCATTCGTAGATGAGCCAATGGGTGTGTCGATGCCTGGTCGGGCTATCGCATGGATGATCGCCTTTCTGGTGTTGCAGGCAGCAGAACCGGCTCCTGCCGGTGATGTCTTCATTCGCAAGGGCGAGGGAGGCGCGGGGCTCGATGCCTGGGTGGAACTGGGCGATTCCAGGCAACTCACGCTCGGGCTGGTCGGCTGTCGAATCAAGCGGAATACGCGCGACCTGCAACTGATTTTGTCCGTCTCGAACGCAACCGAAGTCTCGCCGGACCTGAAGAAACTGGTGAGCGTCGTGGACGGGGCAACGCAGGAACTGGACGTCTGCGTCAACGGAATTTGCGAAGGGCGCGAGTTTCGCACCGCCGAAAGCCCGTGGGGCGACGTGCTGGTCAGGAACGTCACGATCGATCGCAAGCAAAAGGAAATGCGCGCCATTCGAATCGTCGTGCCCGGCGAGACCACAAGGTACGAATACAGGGGCGATCTCGATCAGGTGCTGACACGAATCTGCAGACGATGATCGTTCACGAATCCTCGCCGCGACGGGCGGATGCGATCCGATCTACCGGCTGATCGAATTCGATCGCCATGGTTCCGGCAACTCGGACTGCGGGCAGTACCGATAGTGATTTGACAGGGCGCCGCTACCGTCGCCCGACGTCACGATGTATTCGGTCTTGCTCAGAATCCGATAAAACGACGTGTAGTTTTCCTGCCTGCCTCGTTCCTCGCAGGATTGTTCGATCCTGTAGCCGTTGGCGCCCTTTTGCAGCGATTTGACGGTGCAGTTGAAGCGGAACGCCTTGCCAAGAAACAGGTCGAGTGCGGCGTTCGAGGCGTCCTTGCAGGGCGTGTCGGCCCTGACGTAGAAGCCGCGCTGCAGGGGAACGATGTCTTCGCGGGCCTGGGTGCTGCGCTCGGCGCATCTGCTGAAGCGGATGACGGATTTGCCTTCCTTCATCGTCAGGATGTCGGCGCTAACGGTCACCGTGTAGGTCACCTTGCGATACCCGACGGTTCTCCCACCTTCGCCATCCTCGTAGTGCCGATCGCTGATTTGCCATTGATCGGGTCCGATCTGGCGAACCGAGATGTTCCTGTCGACGTAGTCGGCATAGCCCCCATAGGACAGCTTTTCCGAGCCACGAAAGACGATGACGTCCCCGGCTACGGCCTTGGGATCCTGCTTGTAGGAATCGCAGGCTTTGGCAGCGACGCTCGCCCTGTCGTCGCCCTGATGTTCGGCGCGTGCCCCCCAGGCGCCGGTCAGTTGCGGCGGAAAGACATCCGCTCGAGCGAAGTCGAACGGCGCTGTGAAGAGTATCAATAGAAAGACCCAGACAGCACATGCGCTACGCGTGCTGCGCGGCGCGACGCTCTCAATACCCCCGGTCATTCCATCCGCCCCATGAAGCCCGGCGTCCGTGAGGCACAGGCTCCCGGATCAACCGCTCGCGGTTTTCATAGGATATTGATTTCGAGAGGAAAAGCTGGTGCTGCCAGACAGGATTGAACTGTCGACCTCTCCATTACCAATGGAGTGCTCTACCACTGAGCTACGGCAGCATGCCCGGTAATCAGGAATCGGCCCCAAGGGCCCCTACAGGCGGCCGGTTCTTGCCACAAGGCCCCCTCTGGCGCAAGCGCGCGGGCGGGCCGGAAGCAGTCCAAAACGGGCAAAAATGCCGGTGAGTTGCCGCCGGGACGCTCTGGACGAGCCGATCCGGTTCCCTGCGCGCCCCGATGGTCCGCCAGCCCCCGGGAATCATCGAATCGAGGCCGGTTATCGCCGACCCGCAGGGGCTGCAGCGGATTGCGGCGCGGCGCGGCGAAACGCACTATGTTCCGGCGACGGCGCCCCGCCCGGGCGCGGCTTCGATCCAGGAATATGTGACGGCCACGATGACGGACGATCAAGCCAGCGCAGGCAAACCCGCCGACGCAAGGGATTCGCGGCGCGACCGCCTCAAGCTGGCATTGCGCGAGAATCTCAAGCGGCGGAAGTCGCAGGCGCGCGGACGCGACGCCGCGTCTTCCGAAACCGCCGATGCCCCCCTAGATGACGGCAGCGGAGAGAAGCCGGACGTGTAGCGATCCCGAACGATCGCCGGCGTGTTCGCTGTCGGCGACGTCCGTTCCGGTTCGGTCAAACGGGTCGGCGGCGGCGAGGGCGCGCAGGTGGTGGCGGCGCTGCACGGTTTTCTGGCCGATGCCGCGAAACCGGGACTATGATGCGGCGTAGTGGATAGATCGATCCGCTGATATCAGGGGAGAAACGCCGTGGCCGACCTCGTTGTGCTCTACAAGACCCCGACCGATCCCGCCGCCTTCGACAAATACTATTTCGAGAGCCACGTGCCGCTCGCCAAGAAGATTCCGGGCTTGCGGAAATACACCGTAACCAAAGGGCCGATCGTCACGCCGGCCGGTCCGTCGCCGTTGCATCTGATCGCAACGCTGAGCTTTGACAGCATGGCGGCCATCGGCGCCGCCTTTGCCAGTGCGGAAGGAAAGGCAACCGCGGCGGATGTGCCGAAATTCGCCAGCGGCGGCGTCGAGATGCATTTTGCGGAAACGGCCGAGGTGTAGGGACGAGATTGCGGGTCGTTGATGCAGTTGTGACGAGCCTGCAAAGATTTCGTGCATCATGCCACTTTGGTTGATGCGTCATTCCTTCACGCCCATGCCTGCGTTTCGGTTGCTCGTGACGAAGCGTGTGGAAGTGCTTCTCGAAGCATCGTAATAATTCCCGATCGGTTTCCAACGGCGGGGGCGCACCATGATCCTAGGTATGAGTACGGCTACTTTTGTCCTGGTGCATGTCGCCATCAGTCTCATCGCCATCATCGCGGGCCTGATCGTGATGTTCGGCATGCTCTCCTCGAAACGCCAGGGCGGCTTCACCGCGATCTTCGTGATCTTCACGATCCTGACCAGCGCCACCGGTTTCGTCATTCCGCCGCTGTTGACCGAAAAATTCCTGCCCTCGCATCTGTTCGGCGTTCTCTCCTTTATCCTGCTCGCGCTCGCCTGTGCCGCGCTGTACGTGATGAAGCTCAGCGGCTGGTGGCGCGGGCTCTATGTCATCACCGCATTGATCTCGCTCTATCTCAATGTGTTCGTGCTGGTGACACAAAGCTTTCTCAAGATACCGGCGCTGGCCGTCATTGCGCCCGGCAATCCACCCTCCGGTCCGGTCTTCGCCGTCGTGCAAGGCATCACGCTGGTGTTCTTCGTGGTCATTATCATCGGCGCGTGGCGGCGTTTCCGGCCCGGTCAGGCCTGAGCTTTCCGTCATTCCGGGGCGATGCGAAGCATCGAACCCCAATGTGCAATCGCACATTGTGGAGTCTCGCGGTACTCAGGCGAAGACGCCTGTCCCGGAACGACGCGCAATGAAGAGGAGAATTCTCATGCCGACCATTTCTGCCTCGGTGTCTCCTCAATCGGGATGCATCCAGAGCGCTACCGGCATCGGACCTACGACGTCCCCATGGCCGCGGCGAACCGGGCCCGCAGGGCTGACCCCGGAATCCATCGGGCAGCGACGACGATGGTTAAATGGATTCCGGGTTCGCGCTTCGCGCGCCCCGGACTGACGACCCCCACCCCCATCAAATCGCCGCAAATGTCCCCGCTTTTGCGGTGGGGAAATACCTCCTATAGTTTGTGGATATTCAAAAGGGGTTGGCATGGACCGCATTCGTATTGTCGGCGGCAGCAAGCTCAACGGCACCATTGCCATTTCAGGGGCGAAGAACGCGGCGCTGCCGCTGATGATCGCAGCCCTGCTGACCGAGGAAACGCTGATCCTCGACAACGTGCCGCGGCTCGCGGACGTCGCGCAGTTGCAGCGCATTCTCGGCAATCACGGCGTCGATATCATGTCGGCGGGCAAGCGGCCGGGCGACCGCGAATACCAGGGCCAGACCCTGCACATTTCGGCGGCCGACATCATCGACACCACCGCGCCCTACGATCTGGTGTCGCGGATGCGCGCCAGTTTCTGGGTGATCGCGCCGCTGCTGGCGCGGATGCACGAGGCTAAGGTTTCGTTGCCCGGCGGCTGCGCCATCGGCACGCGGCCGGTGGATTTGCTGATCATGGCGCTGGAAAAGCTCGGCGCCGAACTTGCCATCGACGGCGGCTATGTCGTGGCGAAAGCGCCCGGCGGCCTGCGTGGGGCTGCGATCGATTTTCCCAAGGTCACGGTGAGCGGTACGCACGTCGCGCTGATGGCGGCGACGCTGGCCAGGGGCACGACCGTCATCACCAACGCCGCCTGCGAGCCTGAAATAACTGATGTCGCCGATTGCCTGAACAAGATGGGGGCCCGCGTCAGCGGCGCCGGCACGCCCCGCATCGTCGTCGAGGGCGTCGAGAAGCTGCACGGCGCGCGGCACACCGTGCTGCCCGACCGGATCGAGGCCGGCACCTACGCCATGGCGGTCGCGATGACCGGCGGCGACGTGCAGCTCGCCGGCGCCCGTCCCGAACTGCTGCAATCGGCGCTCGACGTGCTGACGGCGGCCGGCGCCGAGATCACGGTCAACGATCACGGCATTCGCGTCGCCAGAAACGGCGCCGGGATCCGCCCCGTTTCGGTGTCGACGGCGCCGTTCCCGGGGTTCCCGACCGATCTGCAGGCGCAACTGATGGCGCTGATGGCCTGCGCCGGCGGCGCCTCGCAGATCACCGAAACGATCTTCGAGAATCGATTCATGCATGTGCAGGAACTGGCACGGTTCGGTGCGCGCATATCCCTCGACGGCGAGACCGCGACCATCGACGGTACCGCGAAGCTGCGCGGCGCGCCTGTGATGGCGACCGATTTGCGGGCTTCGGTGTCGCTGGTCATCGCGGGTCTTGCGGCGGAGGGTGAAACCATGGTCAACCGCATCTACCACCTCGACCGCGGCTTCGAGCGGCTGGAGGAAAAGCTGTCCGCCTGCGGCGCGTCGATCCAGCGCATCAGCGACTGACCCTTATTCGAGAATCCTGCGATGCCCGCGCCCGACCAGCTCAAATTGATCGCGCTCGACCCCGACGATCTCGCGGTCATTTCCGCGCATGTGCAGGACGCCCGCGTGCAGGCTTGCGACATCGTCTGGCGGCAGGACGAGAAGCGTCTGGTGGTCGGGCTGAACCGGCTCGATTGGGAGCAGACGCTGTCGGGCGGAACCGCCCCGCGCCGGTCCGTCGCGGCGTTGCGGTTCGACCGGGTGCTGGCATGCAAGTCGCGTAACATCGATCTGGACCGGCCCGAGGCGATCATGGAGCTGGTCGGGATCGAATTTCATCCCGCCGAGGCCCCCGGTGGCAGTGCGCTGCTGCTGTTCAGCCATGGCGGGGCACTGCGGCTGGACGTCGAATGCCTGGAATGCGAGCTGACCGATCTCGGCACCGATGACCTCGGCACCAGCGACCTCGCCATCGCCCCGGAGGGGTAGGGTTGCACCCTCTATCGTCGTCCCCGCGAAAGCGAGGACCCATAACCACGAATGTGAGCTGCGAAGCTGGATTTTTGGCTGTAGCTCGCCAAACCAGAACCTTCAGTGGTTATGGGTCCCGGCTCGCGCTTCGCTTGGCCGGGACGACGTGAAGGGTTGACCTCCACATGCCGCCGCGCCATTGAGCATAGGCCTCTAGTCCCGATCCAAGAAAGCCCCCATGCCCGTTCGCCTGGATAGACACAGCGCTGATTTTGCTGAGCAATTTGCGGCGTTTCTCGCCGCCAAGCGCGAGGTTTCGGCCGATGTCGAGCGGGCGACAAGGGCGATCGTCGACGACGTGGCCGCGCGCGGCGATGCCGCCCTGATCGAGGCGACGAAAAAATTCGACCGGCTCGACATCGACGCCGGCGGCCTGCGGGTGACCGCGGCTGAAATCGATGCCGCGGTGAAGGCCTGCGATGCGGCGACGCTGGAGGCCCTGAAATTCGCGCGCGACCGGATCGAGGCGTTTCATGCCAGGCAAATGCCGAAGGACGAGCGTTTCACCGATGCGCTCGGCGTCGAGCTCGGCTGGCGCTGGAGCGCGGTCGACGCGGTCGGACTTTACGTGCCCGGCGGCACCGCCGCCTATCCGTCCTCGGTGCTGATGAACGCGGTGCCGGCCCGGGTCGCCGGCGTGCCGCGCGTCGTCATGGTGGTGCCGTCGCCGGACGGCAAGCTCAATCCGCTGGTGCTGGCGGCCGCTCACCTCGGCGGCGTCTCCGAAATCTACCGCGTCGGCGGCGCACAGGCCGTGGCGGCGCTGGCCTATGGCACGGCGACGATCGCGCCGGTGGCGAAGATCGTCGGCCCCGGCAATGCCTATGTCGCCGCCGCCAAGCGGCAGGTGTTCGGCAAGGTCGGCATCGACATGATCGCCGGTCCGTCCGAAGTGCTCGTCATTGCCGACGACACCGGCAATGCCGGCTGGATCGCGGCCGATCTGCTGGCGCAGGCCGAGCACGACGCCAGCGCCCAATCGATCCTGATCACCGACAGCGCAAGGCTCGTCGCCGAGGTCGAACGCGCGGTGGAATCCCAGCTGGCGACGCTGCCGCGCGCCGAGATCGCGCGGGCCTCGTGGAAGGATTTCGGCGCCATCATCATGGTCAAAAAGCTCGACGAGGCCATCGAACTCGCCAACGCCATCGCCGCCGAGCATCTCGAAATCATGACCGCGGATGCCGAAGCGCTGTCCGCAAAGGTCCGCAACGCCGGCGCGATCTTCCTCGGATCGCATACGCCGGAGGCGATCGGCGACTATGTCGGCGGCTCCAACCACGTGCTGCCGACGGCGCGTTCGGCGCGGTTTTCGTCCGGGCTCGGCGTGCTAGACTTCATGAAGCGCACCTCGATTCTCAAATGCGGGCCGGACCAGTTGCGCGCGCTGGGGCCTGCCGCGATGACCTTGGGTAAAGCCGAGGGCCTCGACGCCCATTCACGCTCGATCGGATTGCGTCTCAATTTGTCATGACCAGGCCGCCGCCAGACGAGGACAGTAACAATCGCATCGTCGCGGTGACGCTCGACGAGGAGTCGATCGGCCGTTCCGGTCCCGATATCGAGCACGAGCGCGCGATCGCGATCTACGACCTGATCGAGGAGAACGTGTTCGCGCCGGAAGGCGCGCCGGAGGGGCCGTTCACGCTGCACCTCGCCATCACCGGCAACCGGCTGATGTTCGACATCCGCCGCGAGGACGGCACGCCCGTGGTGGCGCATCTCTTGTCGCTGACGCCGTTCCGGCGGATCGTGAAGGACTATTTCATGATCTGCGACAGCTATTATCAGGCGATCCGCACCGCCACGACCGACAAGATCGAGGCGATCGACATGGGCCGCCGCGGCATCCATGACGAAGGCTCGCGCACGCTGCAGGAACGTCTGAAGGGCAAGGTGCGCATCGATTTCGAAACCTCGCGCCGCCTGTTCACGCTGATCTGCGTCTTGCACTGGAAGGGGCAGGACGCATGACCCCGAAAAGTGCGAAGCGGTTTTTGGACAAGGTCATGCGTCAGAAAAAGGCAATGACGCTGGTTTCAAAGCGATCCTTCGAGAGGGTTACGCTCCAAACAAGAGCGGCGTGACGCATGGAGGCGCCGCCCCGCGCGCGCAATCCGCAGGCCGTGTTGTTCGCATGCGGCTTCAACAGCGTTCGCTCGCCGATGGCCGAAAGCCTGCTGCGGCAGATGTTTCCCCAAGGCCTTTATGTGAAGTCGGCCGGCGTCCGTCCCGGCGAGCTCGATCCGTTCGCGGTCGCCGTGATGGCCGAACTCGGCCAGGATATTTCAGGCCACCGGCCGATGACGTTCGAGGAGCTCGAGGATTGGGAAGGGCTCAATTTCGATCTCATCATCACGCTGTCGCCCGAGGCGCACCACAAGGCGCTGAAGCTGACGCATACCATTGCGGCCGACGTTGAATATTGGCCGACGCCGGACCCCACCACCACCGAAGGCAGCCGCGAGCAGAAGCTCGCCGCCTATCGCGACGTCTGCGACGGCCTGCTGATGCGCATCCGCCGGCGGTTTTCGAAGGCCGGTGCAGCGAGCGAGTAGCTAGCGGTCGTTCCTGCGAAAGCAGGAACCCATACGCCGCGGCGGCGCGATTGGAGGAAGTGCCAGTCGCCTTGTTATTCGCCATCATAACCGGCTGTGGTTATGGGCCCCTGCGTTCGCAGGGGCGACGATAGTGCAGCCACAACAATCACTTGTTCCCCGGTTGTGGAATGGAGTGCCTTCCGATAGGTTCCGCGCGCGCTCCGCCGAATCCCAAATCTCCGACATATCAATCCATGCTTGGCCGTCCCAAACTCGTTCTCGCTTCCGGCTCGCCGCGGCGCCTCAGCCTGCTCAACCAGGCGGGCATCGAGCCCGATGCGCTGCGCCCGGCGGATGTCGACGAGACCCCGAAGCGGGGCGAATTGCCGCGCGCCTGCGCCAATCGTCTGGCCCGCGCCAAGGCCGATGCGGCGCTGAAATCGGTCCAGCTCGACGACGAATTGCGCGGCGCCTTCATCCTCGCCGCCGATACCGTGGTGGCGGTCGGCCGCCGCATCCTGCCCAAGGCCAATCTGGTCGATGAAGCGGCGCAGTGCCTGCGGCTGCTGTCGGGCCGCAACCACCGCGTCTACACGGCGGTCTGCCTGGTGACGCCGAAGGAGGCGTTCCGCCAACGCCTGATCGAGACCCGCGTGCGCTTCAAGCGGCTCAGCGACGAGGACATCCAGGCCTATATCGGTTCCGGCGAATGGCGCGGCAAAGCCGGCGGCTACGCCGTGCAGGGCATCGCCGGTTCCTTCGTGGTCAAGATGGTCGGTTCCTACACCAACGTCGTCGGCCTGCCGCTCTACGAGACCGCGACGCTGCTGGGCGGCGAGAGCTTCCCGATCCGGTTCGGTTGGCTCAATGCCAGCTGACAGCCCAGAGGATGCGGGCAAGGTTTCGGGCAAGCGCTGCCTGGAATGCGGCAAACCTGCCGATCCCGCGACGCTCCCGTTCTGTTCCAAACGCTGCCGCGACGTCGACCTGAACCGCTGGCTTTCCGGCACCTACGTCATCCCCGGCCGCCCCACCGACCCGGAAGACGCCGAATAGCCCTGATTCGCCAACAATTTGGGGTGAGTGCCGAAGCGGGGCCGCGCCCAGCGAAGCCGCAGGCGAGATGCGGGCTTGCCTCGCCGAAGCCGCAGGCGAAGGCGGGTGGACATGACCGCCTGACCTTACTATAAACCGCCCGCTCGCACGGCCTTTGTGGCCCTCGGGTATGCCCAGGTAGCTCAGTTGGTAGAGCATGCGACTGAAAATCGCAGTGTCGGTGGTTCGATCCCGCCCCTGGGCACCATGACTTCTACCCACCAAATGTCGGTGGTTCGATTCCCGATCTCACGCCACATGAAGCGCTATGGAACGCGGTGAAGAGCCGCAAGCGGCTCTCACATGGGTAGGAATCTGGGTAGCGACGAAAATCGAACTGGCGTCCTACCCAGCCGATTTGTCCGTGGTTCTATTCCCACCTTTGAAAATCTACATGAGCCGTTGCAGGCGCGATTGCGTGTTGTCGTCGACAACAACTCGGTGCGCCACACGGCGGCTAATCTCCACCCTTTGTGGATTTGAGAGCTTCATTTGCTGCCAGGAATGCTTGGCGTCCCGCGGGCGTCCCGCAGTAGACGGTGACCTGAACCAAAGTCTCTTTGATCTCGTCAATCGTTACGCCGCTTGCGAGCGCGGCATTCGTGTAAATGCCCAACTCCTGAAAGCGGCCGAGTCCCGCGAGGATTCCAAGAGTCAGGATGCTTCGTGTCTTCTGGTCAAGTCCGGGGCGGCTCCAGGCGTATCCCCAGGCCAATTCCGTCACGGCACGTTGAAACGTCATCATGAAATCATCGGAACCAGCGAGGTTTGCGTCCACAAACTTGTCGCCGAGGACCTGCCTCCGCTTCTTGAGTCCCTTCTCGAACAACTCGCTGTCCGGCATCGTCAACTTCCTTCTGCACTTTGGTTAAACGTACTTGAAACGATCATAGCGCCCCGTGGCAGCCCACGCCCTGTTGGGTAGCGATCTGGGTAGGTAATTTTCTCGCGTCCGAAATATGTCGTAATATCAAGGTATTAGAAGATCAGATATGGTCGGCCCCTGGGCACCATTAGCTTGATCGACCGTTCACTGCAGTAGCCGTCGCGACCTGTAAAAGATCGTCTTTGTGTATTGCAGGCAGTCGAGTTCAGTGCAGTACGAAATCTTGCTCAGTTTGTGCCAAGCTATTTTCCCTTCTGCTGACTCGTCCGCCAACGAACTCAACCTCTTTGTCGATGTCGAAGTCTTCAACGTACGCCCGCTTCAGGAACACGGTTAGCAGCGGTCGAGCCAACCAATTCAGCAGGTTTGATGTTCCGAGAATGTGCTTTCCTCGGACGTGCGCAATTAAATGATACAGCCCAAGCACGCCAGCAGCACCTGCTACGAATCTCCACACCAAATATTTCTTCAGGTCGCCGGTCAACCAGTCGTATGCGGCCAGTGCACCCAAGAACAGAAGTGACGCCAAGATCACCGTGTCCAGCGCCGCAAGCATCTTGTTGGTCCGATTTATTGCCAGAATTGCTCGATTCTGTTCCCGTGCCTTCGCCGCGGCCAACGCGATGCTGGCGGTATTGGCGCGAGCCTCGGCCTCACGCCGGGCATTTACATCTTCCCTATGACGCTTATTCATCTTCTGCCGATCGGCAATCAGTGTGGCTTCCATCGCCGCCTTTTCTTGTTCGATGGTAGCTTCGCGCATCGCATCAAGGAGCTGATTAGCGTTTTCGGCGGTGACAACATGCTCGTCATTGAGCGTCTCGTCGGCGAGCCGTTGTATGCTGCGGTGATCTTGGATGAGTAGTTCGAACTGCGGCAGCTTTTCCGGCGTCACCTCTTGCAGCTTCGAGGCTACAGCATCCTGCACTTCAGTGCGCGCGCGGAGCACGCGGTCGCAGGTTGCGAGCAGGTGCGCTTTCGGGATTTCCTGCCCAGCGGCACCAAGACCTGTGCGGAGCCAGGCGAGAGTTGCGAGCTCGCGCAGGTGCACGACCGGACCCGTATGGACCTGATTCAAAAGATGGCTCTGAAGGCAATATCGCCGGGATGTACGCTCAAACGTGGCGTTGCGGGTCACGAACACATACCGGCACCGGAACAAATCGCTGCTGTGTCTTCCTTCCCTGAGGCGCATGGTCAGCGCGAGCGCCGTGGCGTCGTGTTCCTTCGCAGCTACATCGCTGCCCCACACGACTTGGCTCAGGAAGTCATCATGGCGTTCCAAGTCAAACCATCTTTGCTGGTTTGGGAATTGATCCAGCTCGATTGCCCTCACGGGTATCTTCACATTATCCAATGCCAGCTCAGGGTTCTTCGCGACGGCCTGGACATAGCTTTCCATCACCTCGCCCGAGCCCATCGCTGCATGTGTTGCGCCAAACCGCTTGTTGTGCGGCCTGCTCAGCATCGTTGTAAGGTTGCTCTGAATTTCCCCGATTGTCATAGGATAGACGACGATGGAGCAGCCGATGCCTCGCAGGGAGTCGATGATTGACCTCACATCATCCTGCATCTGCTTGCCCGAGCAGCCGAGGTAATCCAGTGCTACGGGGCCATCGAGGACAACGGTCAGGTTCACGTTGGTCGCTGGTTGCGTAGGCTTAACGAAGTCTTCGACGACTTCCGTAAGTAGTGCGATCGACGCGAGGCGCGCGAAGTGCGGGACGTACTCCGGCTTTTTTGTGCACATCTGCTTCACGAACCGCGCGCTCATATAACGGTCGTCATTCGCGAGCGGCTTGCCCCCTTCTTCGAGCTGATCGAGCACTGCGCGCTCTTCATCGGAAGCCATCCGATCCACCCGCGCGGCAAACGCTGCTTCTCCATAGGCATCGAGCGACAGCAGGAAGCGAATCAGAATTTCCGTCAGGTCTTCGCGGCTGCGGTGGTAGTTGAGAAGATCGGTCACCCGAGGCGGGAATTTCTCGAATTCGTCGATTATCTTTTCCAAAATGTTGGCGATGTCGTCGATTTTGCCAGCGTCCGCAGGCTGCTGGAAATCAACGACGTAGACGCCGCTGGCTTTCCGCTGGAGATAATCCTTCTTTACCAAGCGCGGGATGAAGGCTTCGGCGATGTCGCGATTTATGCGCCAGCGGTAAAGCTTCTGCGCACCCTTTGCCAACAGCTCGGGGTCGAACACCTTGCCGTGCATCACCGCCAGTACCGGCTCAAAGAACGGTACGAGAGCGTCCAGCACGTCCCCGCTGTCCGCCTTCAGCTCCGACAGCGCCATATAAACGCGCAGCGCCCGCCGCGTCACGTTGCTCATACTCGCTTCCTTCGACTCAGCCCGACTCAGGACAACCGGAAGGAGTGTAATGGAACTGAACGCGGGCGTTGACTCTTACCGCCCGTATTCTGCATTTGTTCTCATGGTGCGCGTTTTGGCTTCCGCCGTCCGTGGACTGGCCTCACCCTGACGGGACTGCAGTGGCGACGGCGGGCCTTTCGGACCGCGCCTTACTTGAAGTTCTGCGCAATTCCGTCGTGAAACTGCGAGTACTTCGAGCTCAAGTCCGACTGCGCTTTCGAAGCCCGCGTGTAGATGTTGCTGGCTTCCTGAAGCGCGAGCTGTAGCTGCTGGCCGAGGTCGGATTTACCGCCGCTCACGCCGTTCAATTCCTCAGTCGCAAGTTCGCGAATTTCGTTGCCCGTGATGGTCACGTCATCCTCCTGCTGTCTGAGGCGAGACCGTTCCCGCCATGCAGGCTCGATACGCGATGCGCTGTCTTTTCACCGTGAGCTTCAGCACACTTGCCACGAGATCCTCAGCCGTCACGCACGAGCCACGTGGGTCATTCTGGTGAATTCCTTTTCAATCAATGTGCATTTTTTCTCATGCGCCTCGATCCCGGCGATGCGCTAGACACGCCACGACGGATTTTCCACTGCCAAGGAGTTCCTGGATGACCGTGACCTTCAATCCATCTGCATCGATCGATCGTGCCTGTTCTCTCGGCCTGATCGAAGCGCTGCAGAAATATTTCGACCTGATGTACGATTGCGATACCTCGCGCTTCGACCAGGTGTTTCGATCGACCGTCCAGTTGCACGGATATCGCGACGGGCAGATGGTGGCGTGGCCCGCGCGCGAGTATCGCGACATCCTCGACAAGCGGCAGTCGCCGAAATCGCTGAATGCCGCGCGCGCAGACGAAATCCTTATGATCGATTTTGCGTCCACCACCCAGGCCTTCACCAAGGTGCGGGTCAGGATCAACACGATGCTGTTCGTGGATTACCTGACCTGGCACCGGATCGACGGCCAATGGTTGATCACCTCGAAAGGCTTTCACGTCGAGTCAGGCGAAGCCTGATGGCACGTCGCCGGCAGATCGGCCGCGACCCTAGAAATCGAACAGGCTGAAAATTTCGCCGAAGACCGCGGCGAGCACGGCCAGCACCGCGAAGACGGCGGTCGCGAGGACATCGAGCACCATTTCGACGATGTCGGATACCGTGCTTGCCGCGACCATGACGGCGCAGCAGCCCGCGCCGATTAAAAGCGAGGTCAGCCAGCCAAACGCCAGGATCCACAGCGTTACGAATACCATCATGCTCAGGGCCACCGTTGCGGCGATGCGGCGGGCAGGGCTGCGCTTTTGGATCGGGTGGGCGGCTGGCCGGGGCGAATTCATGGTCGGCAATGCTCTGGCTGATACCGGTTTTGTCGTCGCATGGGCGGGAGAGGTTCGAGCTGGAAACGTGCTGGATCGCCTAGCGGACGGCCTTCCCAAGTACCAAGTCAACCGTATTCGCCGCGATCTTCCTGAGCTGCGCTTCGTTACTGAACGCCCGCTCCATTACCGCCAGTCCCCGCGTCACAGTTGCGATATGCAGCGCCGCGCTTTCCGGGTCGCCCTTGAATTCGCCGCGCGCGGCGCCTTCGGCGAACGCCGCCTGCAGGAGGGCGGTGATGCGCGCCACCAGATCGGCAAATGCCTGGCGCGCATTGTCGTCGAGGCTTTCGTCTTCGGACGCGCCGAGTTCCATCAATCCCCGCGTCGTCGGGCAGCCGCGGGGTGGCGAGCCGGAGCGGAAATTCTTGATGGTCAGATCGAAAAACACCGTGAGGCGTTCGCGCAACGTGCCCTTGCCGAGCACCTTCTGCAGCGCAGCCAGATATTCCTCCGCGTAGCGCTCATAGGCGGAAAGGAACAGTGCCTCCTTGCTCCCGAAGGCGTTGTAGAGGCTGCCGCGCTGGACTCCCGCATCGCGCGCGATGTCGGACAACGACGTGCCGCGCACGCCCTTGCGCCAGAACTGCTCGAACGCGATGCGCAGTACATCGTCATGGTCGAATTCGCGCGGCCTCAATTTTTCGCTCCGATCTCTGGTGCGTTAGATACTGCTTTAACCCCTCGTCCTGAGGAGCTTGCGCAAGCAAGCGTCTCGAAGGACGAGGCCCGGCCTCATGGTTCGAGACGGCGCGTTGCGCCTCCTCACCATGAGAGCTCGAGATCCCTGTCAAAAGTATTTGACACGGTGTCAAAAATGTAGTTTTACACACCGTGTCAAAAACAAAATGGGCTCAACCGTCCGCGTCGTCAATGGGCGCCACGCCGTGCTGGCGCCGCGATGGCACGCGCTCGCAACCCCATGCCCGAAAGGACCCCACGATGCCGCTGATCAACATCGCCATGCGCGCCGGAAAACCCGAGGCGTACCGGCAGGCGATCTTCGACGGTCTCTACCGCGCGCTGCGCGAGGCGCTGAACGTGCCCGAGGATGACCAGTTCATGTCCATTACCGAGCACGATGCGGCGAACTTCCGTACCGGCACCGGATATGGAATCGCCCGCAGCGAGGACGTCGTCTACATCCAGATCATCGTGTTCAGCACGCGCACCCCTGAGCAGAAGAAGGCGCTGTTCAAGCGCATCGCAGAATTGCTTGGCGACAAACCCGGCATCCGGCCAGAGGACGTGTTCGTGGTCGTCGTCGATGCCGCGCCGGCGAACTGGTCGGTCGGCAACGGCCTGCAGCAATTCGCGTGAGGCGCATGGCGGCAGACAGGGTCTATGTCGCCGCTCCGGTCCGCGCCCGTCTTCCCTCGATCGGATAGGCCGGATCGTTGAAGCCGGGCGTCGAGGGATGGCCGCTCACGACCAGCCGGTCGATCAGCGCCTCGTCTTCCGCGGTGAAGCGATAGTCGAGCGCCTTGATGTAGTCGTCCCATTGCGCTTCGGTGCGCGGGCCCGCGATCACGCCGCTGACGAACGACGAGTTCAGCACCCATGATACCGCGAACTGTCCGGCGGTGATGCCGCGCGCTTCGGCGTGCTGCTTGATCTGCTGCGCGAGCTGGAGCGATTCCGGCCGCCATTCGGTCTGCATCATGCGCTTGTCGGCGCGACCGGCGCGGCTGTCCTTGTCGGGGGCCGCATCGGGCTTGTATTTGCCGGTCAGGACGCCGCGCGCCAGCGGGCTGTAGGACACGATGCCGAGGCCGTAGTAGCCGCAGGCCGGAAAATGCTCGACCTCCGGCATGCGGTTCATCGCGTTGTAATAGGGCTGGCTGACAATCGGGCGGTCGATGCCGTTGTCGTCGCAGATGTTGCAGATCTCGGCGATGCGCCAGGCGCGGTAGTTCGAGACGCCGAAATAGCGCACCTTGCCCTGTTGCATCAAATCGCCCATCGCGCGCACGGTTTCTTCCAGCGGCGTCGCGTGGTCTTCCTTGTGAAGATAGTAGATGTCGATGTGGTCGGTGCCGAGCCGGCGCAGACTTTCTTCCGCCGCCTGCATTACCCAGCGCCGCGACAGCCCGCCGCGATTGGGATCGGTGCCGATCTGGTTGGCGAGCTTTGTCGCAAGGATCCAGTTCGTACGGTTGTTCGAAATCGCGCGGCCGACCACCTGCTCGGACTGGCCGCCATTATAGGCATCCGCGGTGTCGATGAAGTTGATGCCGGCCTCGCGCGCTTTCGCCACGATCCTCGACGATGTCGCCTCGTCGGTGGGGCCGCCGAACATCATGGTGCCGAGGCAGATCGGCGAAATCTTCAGGCCGCTGCGACCGAGGTGGCGATATTGCATGGCGAAATTCCTCTAGTGACGCTGGTTTTCGTCATTCTTCAAAATCTTGAACACGCCGCTCGCCATCGCGATGCAGCGCTTGTCGACGGTCACTTCGGTGGTGATGAAAATGAGACTGCGCGTCGAGCGCACCACATGCGGGCGCGATACCAGGAGCTCACCGATCTTGCCGGCTTCGACGAAATGGGTGTCGAGCTGCACCGTCGCCAATGTCGGCTTGCCGGAGACGTAGCGGGCGGTCATGCCGCAGGAGCGGTCGGCGAAGGTCATCAGCACGCCGCCCTGCACCAGGCCGCGGCGGTTGTGGTGCTTGTCCTCGGTCTGCAGCGCGTATTCAGGAACGCCGTCGACGACGCGCTGCCAGAGCGGACCGATCAGATGCAGGAAGCCCGTGGTTTCGACGATCTTCCAGCCGTCGGATTTGAGTTTGTCCGCGGCCTTGCCGGTCATGTCGTGCCTTCCGTTTCCTGCGTGGTGTCATGCGGTGCAGGTCATTTCATCTGATGCGCTTGTGTTGTAGTCAAGCGGCATGGCACGTTCATTCGACGATACCACACGGCGGGAAATTGCAGAGCTCTGCGCGGGCTTTTCGCGGGTGCCTTCGGATGGTGCTGGGCCCGAGCTGAAGCGCGCCGCCGTCGCCATTGCGCTGACGGAAGCCGAGGCCGGCGACGGCACGGCTTTCTTGCTGACCCGTCGCGCCGCCGGCCTTCGCTCCCATTCCTCGCAATGGGCGCTGCCGGGCGGCCGCTGCGACTACGGCGAGACGCAGGCGCAATCCGCGCTGCGCGAGCTGCAAGAGGAACTCGGCGTCGAGCTCGGCGAGGGCGATGTGCTCGGCCTGCTTGACGATTATCCGACGCGGTCGGGTTATCTGATCACGCCGGTCGTGGTCTGGGTCAATCCAGGCGCCGCCATCTTGCCCAACCCTGCCGAGGTCGCGTCCGTGCATCGCGTTGCGCTCGACGACATCGAGCGCGCCAATCTCATCCTGGATTTGGACCAGTTCGCC
>JAQSDT010000679.1 GCA_029946075.1 bacterium
CGCCGGTCTCGACGACACGGCCGCGATGAAGCAGGACGATGTCGCCGGCGAGCCGCCGCGCCTCACCGAGATCGTGCGTCGTCATGACGATCTTGATGTTGCGCCGGCTGACCGCGCGGATGATGTCCTCGACCGCCTTGGTGGCGACGGGATCGAGGCTGGCGGTCGGCTCGTCTAGGAACAGCACCGCCGGATCCCGCGCCAAGGCGCGTGCCAGCGCGAGACGCTGCTGCTCGCCGCCCGACATTCGTCGCGCGCCTCGCTCGGCGAGCCCCGAGAGTCCGACCAGTTCGAGCAACTCGCCGGTGCGGCGCGCGTGCTCGGCGCGCGAAATTCCGGCGGCGTTCAGTGCAAAGCGGACGTTGGCGGCGGCGCTGCGGCGAAGCATGGCCGGCCGCTGAAACACGATGGCGCGCTTGAGCGGCCGCACGTTTTCACGCCCGCCCCAGGTGACGCGGCCCTGCGTCGGCGACAGCAAGCCCATGGCGACACGCAGCAACGTCGTCTTGCCCGAGCCGTTGGGGCCGATCAGCACGGTCGGCGCGCCCGGCACCAGGGTCAGTGCGAGGTTGTCGAGGATCGTCACGTCGCCGGCCGTCACCGAAACGCCGTCGAACAGGATGGGCAATTCTTCCGCGGGCGCGCGCATGATCATCCCGCCATCCGCTCGCCGGCGCGGCGCGCGGTCCAGGCCAGCGCGTTGACGGCGAAGACGATCGCGATCAGCACGATGCCGAGGCCGACCGCGAGCGGTAAATCGCCCTTCGACGTTTCCAGCGCGATCGCCGTCGTCATGGTGCGGGTGAAGCCGTCGATATTGCCGCCGACGATGATGATGGCGCCGACTTCCGCCGCGGCGCGGCCGAAGCCGGCCAGCAGCGCCGTGACCAGGCTGAAACGCGCGTCCCAGATCAGCGCGGCGACGCGGCCGAGCGGACCGACATTCATCGCGGTGAGTTCGTCGCGGTATTCGAGCCAAAGATCCTCGATGGTCTGCCGCGTCAGCGCGGCGATAATCGGCAACACCAGCACCGTCTGCGCGACGATCATCGCGCGCGGCGTAAACAACAGACCGAACGAACCGAGCGGGCCCGAGCGCGACAGCAGGAGATAGACCGCAAGCCCGACCACGACCGGCGGCAGCCCCATCAGCGCGTTGAGCAGGACGATGACGCCCTGCCGGCCGCGGAACTGCGTCAGCGCGATCAGGGCGCCGAGGGGGATGCCGATCAGGGCCGCCAGCAGCACCGCCGACAGGCTCACGAGCAGCGACAGCCGCACGATCGCGAACAGCGTCGCGTCGCCGCTGAGCACGAGTTGAAGGGCGGACATGTCGGCAGGCATCGGCGATTTCCGGTTCGCGCGCATCTTGCGCAGATGGTGCAATTGTGGTCAATTTTTGGAATATTTGCACTCATATGCATATTGGTGCCTATGCCAGAGCTCCTGACGACAGACGAGGCGGCCGAGTATCTGCGGCTCTCCGAGCGCAAGCTTTATGAACTGGTCGCGAACCGCGAGGTGCCCTGCAGCAAGGTGACCGGCCGCTGGCTGTTTCCGCGCACGGCGCTGGACCGCTGGGTGTCCGCCGGCCTGATCGCCCCGGCCGCGCTGGCGCAGGTGGCGGCACCGCCGATCGTCGGTGGCAGCCATGATCCGCTGCTGGAATGGGCATTGCGCGAAAGCCATTGCGGGTTGGCGAGCCTCCCCGAGGGGTCCGAGGAAGGCCTGCGGCGGCTGACGCGCGGCGAGGTGATGCTGGCTGCGATCCATCTGCATCGCCTCGAAGGCGACGACGAAACCGCCAACCCCGAAGCGGTCGCCGATGCCGCCGGCTTGCATGACGCGGTCGTGCTTGGTTTTGCGCGGCGCGAGCAAGGCATCGTGGTCGCAGCCGGCAATCCGCTTGGCTTGAGCGACATGGCATCGATCGCGACCGCGCAGGCGCGAATGGCGCAGCGCCCGGCCGGCGCCGGCGCGCAATTGCTGCTGCTTGCGCTGCTGGCACGCGCCGGCATCACGCCAGATCGGTTGAAGCTTGCGAAAGGCGCCTTCCCGACCGGCCCCGACATCGCACAGGCCGTGCAGGCCGGCCGTATCGATTGCGGGATCGCAACGCGAAGCGTGGCGCGCGCGGCCGGGCTCGATTTCCTGCCGCTTACCTGGGAGCGCTTCGACCTCGTGATGCGGCAGCGCGACTATTTTCTGCCGGGACCGCAGGCGCTGTTCGACTTCGTCCGCCGGCCGGGCTTCCGCGACCGTGCCAATGAGCTCGGCGGTTATGACGTCAGCGATGCCGAGAGCGTGCGGCTGGTGAACTGAGCCGGCGGCCGATGCCAGCAATCCCGATCAGGCGCGTCGGGGAATGCGCAGGGTTTTATCCGGCGCGGAACGGCGGAACTGCCCGCGATATTGGCCGGGCGTCAGGCGGATGCGCAGCTTGAATGCCTTCCGGAAGGCAGCGACGTCGCAATAGCCGCAGCGCGCGGCAATCTCCTCTGCAGAAAGCGCGCTGCTTTCGAGCAGCAGTTTGGCGCGCTCCAGCCTGAGGCTCTGCACGTATTGCACCGGCGTCTGCCGTAACACGATCCGGAACCTCCGCAACATCGTGCGCGGGCTTACCCGGCAATGCCGGGCCAGGGCAATCATGCTGACCGGGCGGTCCAGTCGCTGGTTGAGCCAGGTGCGGGCACGCACGAACAACGCATCCGTGGACTGCGCGATCAAGGTCTCCGTGACATACGGCGTCTGACTCTGCCGCCCCATGTCGATCAGCAATATCCTGGCGCAGGCGCTGCGCAGCCTGGCACCGGCAAAATGCCGCACGAGCCACAGCGACAGATCGTAATAGGCCGCGACCCCTCCAGCCGAGATACAGTTGCCGTCGCGAACCATGGCACTCTCGGCATTGATTCGAACGCCCGGAAAGAGGCGGGCGAACTCGGCGCCCAGCCACCAGCTCGTCGTCGCTTGCCGCCGGTCGAGCACGCCCGAAGCCGCGAGCAGGAATACACCGGAGCAGGTGCTCAGCACCGGTCGCCCCGCGGCGACGAAGCCTGCAATGCATCGCTGCTCCGCGACAAGGCCATCGACGAACCGTCCGATGTCCGGTGCATCCAGATGCGCGATGCCGGGAACGATGAGAGCGTCGAGACGCTCGGGACGGGCCGCGACGACCTGCACCGCAAAGCCGCTTGCCGTGACGCGCGTGCCGGCCTCGGGTGCAACGAATACGGTTTCGAACCGGATGCCCCGTTCGTCCGGCCGACGCTGCGCCAGACCGTCACATACCCTGAAGACGTCGAGCGGGATCGCCAGTCCCGCTTCCTGGCACTTCTCGAAGACCAGAATGCCGATACGAACCGTCCGCACCGCCTGCCCGATCGCCATTTCCGGTCACCATGCCCCATCGCGGTTGTGGCTGATTTAAACATCAGATTGTCCAAACAGACAATTGTCGATCCGGCGTGACAGCGCAAGATCGGCCATCCACAGCAAACGGACAAATCGAATGAACACGCTACCCGCCTTGCCTGCCTTCGTCGCCGCCCTCACAGCTCTGCTGCTGAAGGCAACCTTGCTCAGCACCATCCAGGTGGTGGCGCGCACGCGTTCCAGGGAATTTACGACGCCCGAAGACGCCCGCCTGTTCGGCCTCGCCCCTGCGGTTCGGGAATCTTCGTTCGTGGTTCGATGCGGCAACGTCTGGCGAAACGACGTCGAGAACATTCCGTGGTTTCTCGCCGCGGCGCTCGCCTTCACCCTGCTCGGCGGCGACGCACGGAGTGCGGCCTGGCTGTTCGGCAGCTATGCGGCAATCCGGTTTCTGCACACGGCGGTCTACCTGCGCGGCCTGCAGCCATGGCGAGCCATTGCGTATCTGACCAGCCTGGCCGTGCTCTGGACGATCGTCATCAAGAGCCTGGCACTGATTGCGTGACGGCCGGCGCTTATCGCCGCCCCGCCAGCCACGCCGTGTAGCCGGCCTCGCCGAGCCGCTTCATCACCTCGTCCAGATGCGCACGGTCGCGGGTTTCGATCACGACTTCGAGCAGCGTGCCTTTCGCAGGCAAATCCGAGAATGTGCGCTGATGCGAAACCTCGATGATGTTGGCGCCGGCTTCCGCAAGCAGTGCGGAGACCGCGGCCAGCTGCCCGGGCCGATCGACGATATCGATCGCGATCTGCGTCAGCCTGCCCTCGCGCGCGAGTTCGCGCGTGAGCACCGAGGCGATCAGCCGCGTGTCGATATTGCCGCCGGTCAGCACCAGCCCGACATTGCGGCCCGCAAAGCGCTCCGGCTCCGCCAGCACGGCGGCAAGCCCGGCCGCGCCGGCGCCCTCGACCACGGTCTTCTCGATCGCGATCAGCATCGCCAGCGCGCGCTCGATCTGGTCCTCGGTGACGAGAACGATGTCGTCGACGAGATCGCGGATGATTTCGGTGGTGATCTTGCCCGGCGATTTGACGGCGATGCCTTCGGCCAGCGTGTCGCCGCGCATCGGCAAATGTTCGCGCTTGATCGCGTTGTACATCGAGGGATAGAGCTGCGCCTGCACGCCGACGATGCGCATATCGGGCCTGATCGCCTTCGCCGCGACCGCGATGCCGGAAATCAGCCCGCCGCCGCCGATCGGAATCACCAGCGTGTCGAGCTCCGGCACGGCGGCCAGCATTTCCTGCGCGATGGTGCCCTGGCCGGCGATGATCAGGGGGTCGTCATAGGGATGGATCATGACCATGCCATTGGCGGCGCCATGCGCGCGCGCGAAATCGCCCGCCTCTTCCAGCGTCTTGCCGGTGACGATGGTCTCCGCGCCGTGACGCCTGGTGTTCTCGACCTTCACCATCGGCGTGCCGACCGGCATCACGATGGCGGCAGGAATGCCGAGGCGACTGGCGTGATAGGCGACGCCCTGCGCATGGTTGCCGGCCGACATCGCGATCACGCCGCGGCGGCGCTCGTCCGGCGACAGCGCCTTCAGCCGGTTGAGCGCGCCGCGCTCCTTGAAGGTGGAGGTGAACTGCAAATTCTCGAATTTGAGCCAGAGCCGGCAGCCGCAGATCTCGCTCAGCGTCCGGCTCGCATCGCACTTGGTGACGAGGACTTCGCCGCGGATCGCTTCCGCAGCCGCGGCCACGTCCCCGGGCGTGACGGGAAGCAGGCGTGATTTTGAAGGTTTCGACATCTGGACGGCCTCGTTACGAGGCCATCGTATAGACCGGTTTGGTTCGCCATGCCCGCCTAAATCGGCAGGATCGCCGGAGGTATTCAGGCCGCCTTGTGCCTGTGCTTGCGGCCGGGCCGTCCGGCCGCGGTTTCTTTTTGCTCCATCTGCGCCAGTACCGCACCGAGTTCGGCTACGGCCCTGTCGGCCGATTGTTCATTGGCCTGCTGTACCGGAAGATCGTTCGAACGCTCGATCCGGTTGCGGCCGTTCTGTTTGGCGCGGTACAGCGCCTCGTCGGCGGCTTTCAGTATATCCATCAGGTTGCCGCCGGCATCGGGGAAACCGGCGATACCGGCCGAGATCGTCACCCGCGGCAGCTGGCCGTCGGCATAACGGATGGTCAGCGCCTCGATTTTGGCGCGCAGTTCCTCGGCGCGCGTCGCCGCCTCGTCGATGTCGGCGCCGGGCAGCAGCACGACGAACTCCTCGCCGCCGAAGCGGCAGGGTACGGCATCATCGGCAAACATCGCGCTCAGGATTTCGCCGACATGCCGCAGCACGGTGTCGCCGGCGTCGTGGCCATGATTGTCGTTGAAGGTCTTGAAGTGATCGACGTCGATGGTCATGACGCTGACCGGGTGCCGGTTGCGCTCGGCGCGCAGCAATTCGCGCCGAGCGGTCTCCAGCAGATAGCGGCGGTTGTTGAGACCTGTCAGCACGTCGCGCACCGACTGGTCGCGCAGGCCTTCGCGCAGCTTCATGTTGGCGATCGCGATCGACAGATGCTCGGCGCAGGCAAGGCCGAGCCGGGCCCGGTCGGCGAAACGCGCCTTGGCTTCCTCCGCCGTTTCCGAATGGTCGAGCGTGTATTCGAGATGCAGCAGGCCGACCGTCTCGCCATGCGCAAGGATCGGAATGCAGCAATAGTTTTCGTTGACGCCGGAATGAACGTGATCGCAGCGGAACTCGATCTCGCTGGTGCCGTGCACATAGGCGTGGCCGCGGCGCAGGCTCCAGCAGTCTTCCGGATGCATGGTCGCCGCGGACGATTGGCCGTTCCATTCGGCCGCCACTTCCAGCACGTCGCGGGAATTCGCATAGACGAACAGGCCGCCCTTGCATTCCGGCATCAGCCGTCCGAGTACCGAAGAGATCATGCCGTAGAGTTCCGGCTCGGATTTCGCCGACTGCAGCCATTCGCTCAGTTCGGACAGCGTTCGGGTGGCGGCGCTGAGGCGCTCGTTCTCGACCAGGCTCTTCTTGAACACGACCAGCGCTCTCGCCATCATCCCGAGTTCGTTGCTGCGGTCGGCATAGGGAATTTCGGTTTCGAGCTCGCCTTTCGCGATCAGCTCCATGCTGTGGGTGATGCGATGGATCGGCGCGGACACGTCGCGGACGACGAAGATCAGCGTGACGAGCCCGATCAGGATGCTGATGCCGTTCACGGCCCACAGCAGCACCGAATAGAACTGGCTGGAGGCGATGGCCTCGTCGATCGCCGCGTCGGCTTCCTGGTTCGCGAGCTTGATGCCGGAATTGATGGTCTCGACCACGGCGTGAAAATGTTCTTCGGTTTCGACGTTCACGATTTCGGAGTAGCGGACGCGGTCCCTGGCAAGTTCCGGATCGGTAATCAGCGCCTGGTGCTTGCCATAGGCCTTCCACTTGCCGACGAACTGCTCGAAGATCAGCCTGAGCGGCGAATTGCCCTGCAGGCCCTGCCTGAATTCCTCGATCTTCTCGTTGAGCGTGCCGAGCCGTTGATTGAACAGCGCCTCGACCTGCTCGCGCTGCTCGGGCGTGGCCGTCAGCGCAATCCGGTAGGAGGCCGAACGGACGCGGGCAAGACCGAGATTGATTTCGCCGAGTGCGCGCAGCTTTGGCAACCGGTCGCGGCCGACCGCCTCGATCGTGTTCTGCAGCGACGTCATCCGCATCTTGGCCATGATCGACACGCCGCCCAGGATCAGGAGCAGCAGGAAGACAGAGGTAAGCAGCGAATTCTTGATGGAAACGCTGAGCGACTTCTGGGCCAGTTTGAACGTCATGATGCAAACGCCTTTGATCGGGCAAGGCGCGCATCGTGCGCGCGCAATAATCCCCTGCCCCAAAATTTCCCCATGCTGACTAGAGTTCCCCCGCGCTTGCGAATTGGTTAAGTGATGCGGCAACGGGGTGGCGCGCGGGATTTGCGCAACACGGGTCCGGGCACCGCGCCGCAGCGATTTTGGCAAGCAAAATCAGGAAGAAGCGACGGCCATGCGTTCCCGTCGAGCGGGCCAGAAACCAAGTTCCCTAACGCGTGCAAAGGTTAACGCGCCCATCGCAAGGCTGGTTAACGAGGCATGCGGGAGCGAGCGTTGGTCCCGCTTCCGCCGCCCGATCCGAAACGCACCGTCGGATTTCCGTTCTCTGGGCTTCGCCGCCGCCTCGATCAATCCGGATCGGGTGCGCCGGAACTCCGCCGGAACGGAGTTGCGAAGTGTCCGATGCCCGGTTAGGTTGTCACTATTTGGGATTTCAATATGCGCCGGCTGCTACCGATACTGAGCGCCTGCCTGTTGGGGCCTTTCCTGGCTTGCGTTGGGTTGCCCATCGGCGGCGCCAGCGCCGGTATCGCCTCGCTCAAGTCCAGATGGCCCCCGGGACAGGTGATCACCGTCTGCTTTTTTGGCGGCACGCAACAGGTACGGTCCCAGGTCGCCAACGTCGCCAGCGAATGGCTGCAAGACCTGAACGTGCGTTTCGATTTCGGGTCATCGGCGCTGCTCAAATCGCCCTCCTCGCTCAACTCGTGTAGCGAAGGCGGCCCGTACGACGTGCGGATCACGTTTGGCGAACAGTCCTGGTCCTACGTCGGCACCGACTCAAGGATGGCAGAGCCGGGCAAGCCAACCATGATGCTTCCGGCATCGGGTGATATCCGGATCAACATCCTGCACGAGTTCGGTCACGTCCTCGGGCTTCTGCATTACGAGCAGGATCCGAAGCTGAAATGCCTCGACGATATCAATTTCGACTACATGCGCTCGATCGGTTTTACGCCAGACGGCGTCCGGGGCTACATCCAGCCGATCGCTCCCGACAATGGCGAATTCGTCTCCACCCCGAGCGGATCGACGACGGTGATGCGCGTCTTCACCAACCCGCAGTTCTACAAGAGGGGCGAGAACAGTCCGTGCCACGGCCCAATGGCCGACGCACCGTCCGCAGACGACCTGAAGCTCGCCAGGCTGCTCTATCCGCTCAAGCCTTCGGAAGTCAGTTCGACGGAGCCGAGACACGTCCTCATCCGCTTCGAAGGACTGCTTGCCGCGGAACATTTCGGATATGTCACGGCGGCGCTCTACGACATCGGCAGGATCACGCTCAAGAAACACGTCTCGACAACCGATGAGACGATCGCCGACGTCATCGCCAATGAACGGCTCGCTCCCAAACGCACGACGTCCGACAGCCTCGACCGGTTTCTCTGCCGCATCAATTCGCACGCGTGCAGGACAAGCGACGGCTCCCCGACCTGGACCAACGGCACCGCTGAAAAGAACTATGTCGATCAGGGCCTCGAGTGCGGCAGCAAGCAATTGCCCAAGTTCGTGCTGTGCATCCCGAATATCAGGCTGGAATCCTATGTCGTCATCACCAGCGTTCCGAATCCAGCCGACGACAAGACGCTCAGGGATCTGGTCGTCGGCAAATATCGCGGTTGCGATGAACTGGACGGACCGTGCAGGAAGCTGATTGCGGGCCTGAATCCCGAGCGGAATCCGGCCTACACGCAAATGCCCGACCAGAAGCTGCGCGTGCCCGCCAAGGCATATCGGCTGGTGGTCGAGTATTCGAACGAAGCCGAGCGAAACGAGATCGAACGTGCGCTGAATGCGGTAATTCAAACCCGCGCAAAGGATCTCAAGCTGAAGCCCGAGCAGGTGTCCATCCGGATTTCCTACCCGGTCAGCAATCCGACAAGCCAGGCTGCGGGCAGGGTTTTCGCGGAGCCAGCCGCCGGGTACGTCGACGTGCTGAAGGCAATGTCCTATCCTTTTGGAGAGACGACCACCGAAACAGAATTGTTCGGTTTCCCCAAGGTCTCGGTTGCAATCTGGGACAATCACGTCGACGACGGCAATTGCGAACTCTCCGGCCACGTCTTCAGTACGCCGAGCGGGCGTCCCGCCGGAGAAGCCCCTGTCGAAGTCACGCCGCCATCTCCGACAGCCAATTGCGGAACGGAGCGTCCGTCGGGTTACATACTCAACACCGGTTTCGACCATGCCACGGCAGTTGCCGGCATTCTGTCTGCGAAGGTGAACGGCAAGGGCATTGCCGGGATCGTTCCGGAAATGAAGATATGGGCGTGGGAGGTCGTCAACGGCAACCAGTTCAATGCCGGCAACAATCCCGAAGTGATCAAGAGCCAGCAGTATCCCGACCTGAACCTGGCTGTCGTGAATATCAGCCAGACTTACGCGGCGCTGGGAAACGAGCAGGGATCCCCCGCGCTCAAATCAATCCTGTTCGGCGACGGCGAAGAGAGCCAGGGCCTCCACAATATCATGCTGTTTGTGGCTGCGGCGGGCGCCTCGAAGCCACCGCAGGGCGGCAGCGAGGAACGCAACGGGAGCGTGATCAATCTTGACTCCGAGTGCTTCTTCTATCCGGCCTGCCTCAGCAATCGGCCGGGCGGCGCTCCGCGCGCGCTGATCTCGGTCGTGGCGCTGAACCGGACCGGCGACGACGTGCTGAAAAGCGCAACCAGCGGAGAACCGCTTTCGAACTACGGGACCGCGTTCGATGTCGCCGCCATCGGCTCGGTGACGGCGCCATTTCACGGCGGCTGGCTCGGAACCTTCCAGGGATCGTCAGCCGCTACACCTTATGTGACGGGACTGGCGGCGCTGCTCACCCAACGAACCCAGTCAAAGGGGGTTTTTGCCAAGAAGATCGAAATCAAGAACAGGATCCTGTTCTCGGCAGATGACACGCCCTCGAACAAAGGGCTGTCGCGCTTCGGCCGCGTCAATTTTCGCAAGGCGCTGAATTTCGAGAACGACTATCTGCGCTTCGCCTCGTCGGCCCTGTGTCCTGAAGATCCCTGTGCGCGTCAGGTTCGCGTCGACCGCAATACGCCCACCATGCTTAACGTCACGAACGGCATCAGCGAAACCGGTCAGCCGATCGGCAGTCAATCGATCGACTTCAAGAAACTCAAGAGCCTCAGGCGGGCGGACGACGATTCATTCACGGTCATCTACGTGGACACCGGCGGTGCGCTCGCCAAAATCACCAACAGCCAGATTGCTCCTTCCGACAACAGGAAGATCGTCAAATACAGGAAGCCCGACGGGAGTTTATTTGCCGACACTTTCAGAATTAACGATTTGCAGGAGTACGTGTCATGTTCCTGGTATCCGTATTGCGGAAAGTCGGATTGATATTCTGCATCTTGCTCGGCGCGAGTATTCCGACGGTTGCCGCGCCTGATATTCCCGGAGAGTACAAGCAGGTCCATAGCGGCACGACCAACAGCGTGCGGAACGAGCTGGTGGACAATGCCAAATTTTCCGATCGTGGCGAGAACCGCTACTGGACCTATTCGTTTTCCTCCCCTCCCGGCAACAGCCGCTACACGCGGATTCGTTTCGACCAGATCCGCGTGCCGCCCGGCCTGACATTCTCCGTCAGGGTGGTGCAGTTGCCGGCGGGATCGAAGGTCGCGCACATTCCCGCCGAAATGTTCGGAGCCAGCGATACGTTCGTGACGGAGTTGCTGCCGGCGGGCGATCTGCGAATTGAACTCGTCTCCAACGCCGCCCCGGCGGGTCTTTCCTTCCGCCTGGAACGGCTGCTCTGGCAAACCGCACCGCCGCTGGCAGTCGCGGAGAGTCCGGTCTTCACCTACAGGCCCGTGCAGTCCTTGCCCGCGGCACATCCCGCGGTTCGGGCCGCGAGCTCTGTCGCGTTGCTGCATGTCGGCCCGACGGACGTGACCTGCACCGGCGCGCTGATCGATGCGAAGACCGTCCTCACCAACTATCACTGCGTCCAGTACTCACTGTCGTTCCTGCAGTCCGAAGCGAGCCCGAATCCGTCTTGCGCCGATATCGTCGTCGAATTCGACTATCTGACGAGAAACCAGCACGGCGCTTCCAGCAAATGCCTCGCGATCCGGACCGACAAGGCGCTCGATGCCGCGCTGATCACGCTCGACCCCGCCAGGATAAAGTTGTCGTCGGGAGCGGACAGGCTACCCATTGCGATTCGCCCTGCAGCCGAAGGCCCGCCGGGTGCGGTATCGCTGTTGCAACATCCGGTCGGGCTGCCGATGTCGCTTATCGACGGATGCTCGAACAAGGGCGTCGAGGGCATCGACATCCTGCACGACTGCCTTTCGTCATCGGGCAGTTCCGGCTCGCCGTTGCTCGACGAGAAAATGCAGTTGGCCGGCCTGCACTACAAGGGCGCCTATCCGGACGACTGGACGGGCATTCAAATGATCAATGACCTTGCTGCGAACGGGCCGCGGTACAACCGCGCCAGATCCGGCGTTGAAGTTGCCAGGTTTCTCAATCCATGACTTTCGCACGGAAACAGGAGGAGTGATTGCAATGCGGTTCAAGGTATGTCTCTCGCTCGGAGTGTTGCTGTCGGTTTCGGTACCGACGATTACGACCGCTCATGATCTGCACGGGCTCGTCGCCGAACGCAGTTCGCTGGATCCGGAAACGCGCGCCAAGTTCGACGAGGTCAGGGAGCTTCGTCGCCTGCTCGCCGCACGGTCAGCGGCAACGCGCGACCCCAGCCTGGAAGCTGTGGTTCAAACGACCCTGAAATGGACCAGTGGCCTCGTCACCGTGTGCTTCTTCGACGGCATCAAGGAAGCTCGCGACCACGTCGCCGACGTCGCCGCGCGGTGGACGGCTTCCACAAGCCTGAAATTCGATTTCGGTCCCCAGGGGAATCGCCGGACATGCAACGCCACCGCTCCGAGCGATATCCGCGTCAGCTTCGTCGGTTCGGGCTACTGGTCTTACGTCGGCACGCAATCGAGATTGATCGATCCGAACAAGCAGACTCTCAATTTGCAGGGCATGGACCGGGCCAGTTTCACCGAGAAGGACGACGGGGTCATCCTGCACGAGTTTGGTCATGCCGTGGGATTCGAGCACGAGCATCAGTCGCCGGTGGGCGGGTGCAATTCGCAGTTCAACTGGAACTACCTCTATACGGCGCTGGGTTGGAGCAAGGCGGAAGTCGACAGGAACATGCGGCAGCTCGACGTTTCCTCGACCGCAAATGGACTGCTGACGACCGCGTTCGACCGCAAGTCGATCATGCTGTATTCGCTGAGCCCGGCGGCGTTCCTGAATGCGGCCAGCGCCAGTTGCTACATCGCGGAAGCCAACAACACGCTGTCGGCGGTCGATAGCCAGGCGATGAAAACCGTTTATCCTTCGATCGCCGCTGGCGGCGCACCCGCCCCCGCCGGCGCAATGCCGGCCCCGCCGACGGCGCCGGATGCGATCGCCGCGGCACAACAGATGCGACGTCTGCAGGACCTGGTCGGAGGCCGCTGAACCGGTTGTCGTACCTTGCTGAGGCCGGAGGTGGGCGGCAGCGCCCACCATGGACGTGAGAGAGAAGGCTTGTTGAAAGAGAAGGCCTGTTGAAAGAGAAGGCCTGGCTGATCGGCAGACGCCGATCAGATCATCGAGGCGACTTTTTCCAGGCCGATGATGCGGGCGAGCGAGCGCACTTCGTTCTTCTGGTCTTCGCGCAGCTGGAACAGCAGCGGCATCGCCGCGGACTTCAGTTGCTGGACTTCGGCGGCATCGGGATCGATCGTAACTCCGGACGCGTTCGGATTCGTCTGACGGCCTGCATGGATCTTGCGGGCGACGGCGCGCAGCGCGGTTTCCACCGGCGGCCAGTAGGATTCCTGCGACGAAGAAAGCTTCAGCCGTTCCTTGATGCCGGCGATCTGCACGTCGCTCAGCAGCGCGTAATTCTTCTGCGGCTGCGGCCTGGCGACGACCTTCGGCCTGGCAGGCGCGACGGCCTGCGGAGCCGACGCGGAGGGTGCGTTCGGAGCTGCAATTTCCCTGGGCATGCCGAGGTCGCCGGGCGACGTCGAGGCATAGGCGCGGCGCAGCGATTCGCTGAGCGCGGGATCGATCGGTTGTTGTTGCGGTTGGAAAGCGGTGGGCGTGAAGCCGGCGACGGCCAGCTTGTCCTGCTTGACGGCCTTGTTCGAAACCGGGCCCTGCGCTGATGACGCCGAAGCCGACGCCAGTTCGAACTGGCCGGAGGGAATGCTGTCGCGGCCGAGGATGGCAGTCGCGACGGCGCCGACGACCAGAACACAGGTCAGCGCAACGATCGTCATGACTCTGGTCAAAAAGGTCTCCATTCCCGCCGACGTATCCCTTAAGCCGACCACTGAATGATAATTGAGGCTTTACCATGCCAGGCCGGACCGGGGCACGCTGCAAAAGGCGACAAAATCGAGCCGAAACAGCCCGGAATCAGGCCGCCGCGGTCAGCTCATAGGCTTCCTGGATGTCGGCGACGATGTCGGACGCTTCCCACAGCGCGCCGGGAGCGACCGACCGCAGGCTGATGGTCCAGTTGCCCTTGCCGTTGCGGGGCATGCTGACGATGTCGAATTCGACAGTGCGGCACAGCGGATGACGGTCGAGCGCGCGGCCGACCCGCCACCTGATCTCGTCGAGGGTCGCCGGCGTTTTGGCAGAATACCGATCGAGATCCATCTCGCACCCCTTCAACTGGTGCCGGTCCGGCCGTGGCGGCGGACCATCCGCACGGGCTATTGTTGGGGTTGGCATGGTTAATGGCGCGTTAAGTCCGGCAGCGGGGGCGCATCAAAATGGCGGAATGGAACAAGCCGGCATGACGGAACCGACACCACCGATGACAGTGGCCGTGGCGCGGCCTTCGGTGCGCGCCGGCCTGCTGGCGGCCGTCGTCATTTCTGCGCTGACGCTCGGGCTCGCGACGTTCGAACTGTCGATGGCGGACTGGCCTTCCGGCTTTGTCCTGCTCGGCATCGTGCCGCTGGCGGCACTGCTGTTTTTCGGCTGCGGCGTCTGGTCGATGACGCAGCTGCTGCGAATTCAGAAAGACGGTTTGAAATTCGCGCTGCCGTTTCTGGTTTGCGCGCTGACGCTCTTGATCCTGGCCTCGGCGCCGCTGCACCAGATCGCCCTGCAGCAGAACTTCCGCTGGCACCGCGGCGAGCGAGAACGCATCGTCGCCATGGTCGAGGCCGGCGAACTCAAGCCCAATGTCAGCTACAACAAGAGCCTGATTGCGCTTGGGGAAACAGCACCCAACGTCTCCGTCGGTAAGGACATCGTCGTCGACGAAGCCGATGAAGGCACCTATGTGCTATTCCTGACCTCGCGCGGCCTGAAACACTATTTCACCGGCTTCCTGCGCGTGCCTCCGCGCGGCGATCCCAAAAAATTCTTCGAGTTCGAGGACAAGCCGCCGAGCCAGCTCGAACGCTACGATGAAAGCTGGTATTTCGTCGCGAACTAGACCGTCTTCGTCCGCAGCGCGCCGCCGCCGAGCGTACCGAACGCGATACCGCCGATGATCAGGGCCATCGCCAGAAACAGCGACGGCTCCAGCGGCTCGTTCAAGATCGCCGTGGCGCTGACGATGCCGAGCAGCGGCGTTGCCAACAGGCACAGCGAGGTCGTGACCGCCGGCAGGCTGCGATTGACCATCGACATCGCCCAGTTGGCGAAAGCCGTGCAGACGATGCCGCTGTAGAGCGTCAGGCCGGCAAGGCGCGGCGTCCATGAGATATGCGGCGCGCCGTCCACCAGCCCCGCCATGACCGACAGCAGTACGGACGCCAGCAGCACCTGCCAGAACACGAGCTGGAACGGCGTCGATATCCATGTGTGGGCCCGCACATAAACGATGTTGCCGGCCCAGCAGAACGCCGCCAGCAAAATCAGGCCGCTGCCGTACAGCGCCCTCGAGTCGTTCCAGTTCAGGGATTGCGGATTGAAGATGACGGCAAGGCCCGCCAGACCCGCGACGATGCCGAGCAACCGCCAGCGGGTGATCGCTTCGGACAGGAACAGCGCGGCGCCGATCGCGACCCATATCGGCGTCGTATAGCCGAGCACGATCGCCCTGCCCGCCGGCACGAATAGCAGCCCGGCCGCCACCAGCGAGGAAAACGCCACGAGGTGCAGGATCGAGGTGCAGAACACCACCGGCAAATCGCCGCGCCGGGGAATGATGAAGTCGCCGCTTGCCCACAGCAATGGGGCGAGCCCCGCGGCGGCAATCGCACAGCGCAGCGCCGTCGCCCATAATGGCGAGATGTCCTGCACGATCAGCTTCGTCACCGGCCAGTTGGTGCCCCATGCCAGCACGATGCCGACGAGCAGCACCGCCGCGCCGCGCCCTGAAAGTCCAGCCGCCATATCCCGTGCGTCCTGCAACAAATCGATGCATTGATCTCGCCCGAAACTGGCTCTATGAAAAGAACCAGTCTGTCCGAAAATATAGAGCCAGTTATGGATGATCTGCTGCCGGGTATGCTGCATCTGGTACGCGACGGCGGCGAGCCGCTGACGCGTCAGCTCACCGACCATTTGCGCGAGCTGATCGCAGCCGGACGTCTCGTGCCCGGCCAGCGCCTGCCGTCGAGCCGACATCTGGCAAAGTTGCTGGAGGTGTCGCGCAACACGGTCTCGTTCGCGATCGAGCAACTCGCCGCGGAGGGCTATCTCACTTTGTCGGCCGGCCGTCGTCCGTCGGTCGCCGAAGGCCTGTCGCTCGAAGGCGCAAAGCTGCCGTCACGAACGGCACGTGCGGCTCCCGATGCCCCAAGGCTTTCATCCTGGGCGCGCGGCCTCGCCCGAACGCAATGGCCGCTGGCGCATGAAAAGCGGCCGCGGCCATTTCAGCCGGGGCTGGCGGACGAGCGGGAATTTCCGCACGATCTGTGGAGCCGCTGCCTGCGGCGCGCGTCGCGCAACGCGCTGTCGCGGCGCGAGCGCACCATCAACCATACGCCGCTGCAGGAAGCGCTGCTGCGGCATTTGTCCGAACATCGCGGCGTCAAGGCAAAACCAGACCAGATCCTGATCGTGCCGACGGCGCAGGCCGGGCTGACGCTGATCGCGGGTTCGATGCTCGAACGCGGCGATCACGCCTGGATCGAAAGCCCCGGCTATGGCGGCGCCCATGTCGCGCTGCGCACCGCCGGCGCTGTCGTCTCCGCGATTCCGCTCGACGCGCAAGGCATGACGATCGCTGCGCGCAGGGAGGCGCCCAAACTGATCTTCGTCACCCCGTCGCACCAATATCCGACGGGACGGTTGATGCCGATCGGACGCCGCCTCGAACTGCTGCGCTACGCCGAAATGTCGGGCGCCTGCATCATCGAGGACGATTATGACGGCGAGTTTCACTACGAAGCGCGGCCGGTAGCCGCATTGCAGGGATTGACGCCGTCGCCGCGGATTTTCTATCTCGGCACCTTCTCGAAATCGACCTACGCCGATATCCGCATCGGCTATGTGATCGTCCCCGAGGCGCACATCGAAACCTTCGAACTCGCACAGCGCTACATGGGCATGCTGACTTCGATCGCGATGCAGGACGCGCTGGCCGAATTCATCGGCTCCGGTGCCTATCTCGGCCACATCAAGCGGATGACGCGCCTCTACAAGGGCCGGCGCGACCGACTGCTGCAGGCGCTGGCGGCCGAGGCAGGCGGCCATCTCACCGTCGAAGCCCCCGCGGGCGGCATGCAACTGCTGGCGCGATGCCGCGCCGCGGTCAACGACCAGCATCTGGCGATCCGGCTGCTCGAGGCCGGCGTCATCAGCCGGCCATTGTCGAGTTTGCTGTACCACCGCAGCGGCGAGCAGGGATTGTTTCTGGGATTTGCGGCGTGGAACGAGAAGGAAATCGACCGGGGAGCGGAAATCCTGGGACGGATCTTGCGCCAGGAGAAAAGCAGGTGCGATTGACGAACAGGACGGCGCTCAAACCAGTTCCATGCGCAGATGACGCCCTACGGCCTGCGCAGCCCGAGCAAGCGTACCTAATGTCACCGACTCGTTTTCGGGATCGAGCAAGCGATCGAGCTGGGCGCGGCTTGTCTTCATGCGTATCGCGAGCTGGGTCTTGGAGATGTCTTCCCGCTGCATCAATTCGTCCAACTGCCGCACTAAAACACGCTTGATCGCACGCGCCGTCACCTCTTCGTAGATTCCATCATCCTTGAGGAAATCATCGAAGGATGATCCAATCGCACCTTTCTTTTTGACTGCAATCTTCTTCATCCGATCTCTCTTTTTCTTTTCAAGGCCAATTCCAGATCATTCGCGGGAATCTTCTGGGTCTTCTTGATGAAGGCATGCAGCAACAGCATTTTGCCTTCGAATTCGCAGAACACGACCCGCGCAATACGGGCTTGCGTCAAGTTACTGCGAACTTCCCACAACCCATGCCCCAAGGGCCGGCAGAGCGGCATGCCAATTGGCCATGCGAATTCGACATCCTTGATGTCTTCCCCGACGATCTTGCGATCGTCTGCGGATAGCTCCTTCAGCCATTCTCTCACCGGTTCGCGACCAGACGGCAGCGCATAGAAGAAGGCCGGAAGTCGTTTCACGGGCACGGCAAAATGTACCATTTTTGGTACGTGAAAGCAAGATCAAATCTACGATAGATCGACGCGCACGGAAGCTTCCCGATACTCCGCAATCGTGCGTGCGACCATCTCATCGACGGAGAGCAACTCGCTCACTCCCGACACCGAATGCCCGGCGCTCCAGATGTCCTTCCAGCGTTTCGGCCTGTTCTCGCGGGCACCGATGTCGATGTCTTTGCCGATATCGATGGCGCCGCGCTCCGGCAGATCGTCCGGGTCGAGGCCGGCGGCTTCGATCGAGGGCCGCAGCATGTTGGTCTGCAATCCCGTGAAGGCCCTGGTGAGCAGGATGTCGTCGGCACTGCTGGCGACCAGCATGTCCTTGTATCTCGGATCGGCCATGCTCTCGCGGGTGGCGATGAACTTGGTGCCCATATAGGCGAGGTCGCAGCCGAGCGCCTGCGCGGCGCGCAGCGCATGGCCGTCGGTGATGCCGCCGGCGAGCACCAGGGGACCATCGAAGAAGGCGCGGACCGCGCGCACGAACACGAAGGGATTGAGCCAGCCGGTCTGGCCGCCCGCGCCGGCCGTCAGCAGCACCAGCCCGTCCGCGCCGGCCGCCACCGCGCGCTCGGCATGGCGGATCGAGGCCACGTCGGCAAACACCAGCGCGCCGGCATCATGCAATGGCGCGAGCACCGGCGCGGGCGACCCGACCGAGGTGATGACGATCTCGGGATGATGCTGGAGCAGCACTTTCAGATCCTGCTCCAGCCGCGCGTTGGAGCGATGCACGATCAGGTTGGCACACACCGGCGCGGCTTGCTTGCCGCTTGCATCGGCATGCGCCTTCAACCGGCCGTCGATATCTGTGAGCCATTCGCCAAGCTGTTCGGGACTGCGGCAGTTCACCGTCGGGAACGAGCCGATCACGCCGTTGCGGCAGGCGGCTACCACCAGATCGACGCCGGAGACGAGAAACATCGGTGCTGCGATCAGCGGCAACGAGAGGCGATGCTGAAGGCGTGAAAGAAGATCGGCAGGTTGCGTCATGGCGGCTTGAGCAGCTTCCTCATTATGCTAGCGTTGTCCCAACATTGGCACGGGCGAAGGCCAATTACAAAACAACGGGAGAAGAACATGAGCCATCCGCTCTACGCATTTCCGGCGGCATGCGAACAGACCCTGCGAGCGCTGGCGCGCTATCCGGAACGGACGGCGTTCAGCTGGCCAGGCGGATCGATCAGCTATCGCGGCACCACGGACATGATCGGACGGATGCAGGCGGTGTTCACGCAACTCGGCTTTGCGCCAGGCACCCGCGTCGCCTTCCTCACCGCCAACCGCGCCGATACCTGGTGCGCCGGCGTTGCCGCGCAGCTCTCCCGCCTCGCCATCACCTGGCTGCATCCGCTGGGCTCGCTGGACGACCAATTGTTCCAGCTCGAGGATTCCGAAGCGCAGATGCTGGTGGTGGACGGCGTGACGTTCCGCGACCGCGGCGGCGACCTCGCGACACGGGCGACTGGCCTGAAGACCGTGTTCACGCTCGGCCCCGCGAGCTACGGCGCCGACCTGCTGCAAGCCATCGAGAATGCCGGCAGCGCCACCGCGCGCAATTTCGCAGGCCCCGACGACATCGCCACGCTGAATTACACTGGCGGCACGACCGGAAAATCCAAGGGCGCGCTGCGCCACCATCGCGAAGCCAGCGGCTTCGCCAATGCGATCCTCGCCGATTTCGAAATTCCGGATACGCCGAGCTATCTCACCGTCGCCCCGATCAGCCATGTCGCCGGCACAAAGGTGCTGCCGACGCTGATGCGCGGCGGCACCGTGCACATGCTGAAGGGGTTCGATCCCGAGGCGGTGTTCAAGACCATCGAGCGCGAGAAGATCAATTTCACGCTGTTCGTGCCGACGATGATCTATGTGATGCTGGATCATCCGTCGCTGGACAAGGCCGACCTGTCCTCGCTCGAACTGCTGCTGTACGGCGCCTCCGCGATGTCGCCGAGCCGGCTGGTCGAAGGTATCGAGCGGATCGGGCCGGTGTTCTCGCAGCTTTACGGCCAAACCGAATGCTATCCGGTGTCGGTGCTGCGCAAGGCCGACCATGATCCCAAGACGCCGGAACTGTTCGTGTCCTGCGGATTCCCGATCGCGGCGTGCCAGGTCAAGATCCTGGACAATGACGATCAGGAAGTGGCCACCGGCGAGGCCGGCGAGATCTGCGTGCGCTGGGGGAATGTAATGGCCGAATACTGGAAGCGGCCGGACATCACGGCGGAAACGCTGAAAAGCGGCTGGCTGCACACCGGCGACATCGCGCGCAAGGACGAGCGCGGCTACATGTTCATCCTCGACCGCAAGAAGGACATGATCGTCTCCGGCGGCTTCAACATCTTCCCGCGCGAGATCGAGGACGTGCTGTCGCAACATGCCGATGTGGCGATGGTCGCCGTGGTCGGCGTACCCGACGAGAAATGGGGCGAGGCCGTCACTGCCGTCGTGGTCGCACGCGAAGGCGCCAAACCGGATGCGGAGGAACTGATCGCGCTGGTCAAGGCGCGCAAGGGTTCGGCCCACGCGCCCAAGGAAATCAAGTTCGTGACGGAGCTGCCGATGACCGGCGTCGGCAAGGTCGACAAGAAAGTTCTGAAGGCCGGCTTCTGGACCGGCCGCGACCGGATGGTGGGATAGGTCTGCTCAATCGGCCGCATCGGTCCAGCGGGCGCGCCAGGCCGGCAGCAAGCCGCCCCAGCCGTTCGGCTGAGTCTCGAAACATTCCGCACCGGGCGCCGGTTGCATCCAGGGCTGCGCACTGCGCGTGAAGAAATGCGCCACCGGCACCAGCCAGGAGGTGTCGTCGAGCGTGCCGGCACGCAGGCTGATGGTCTCCGGCCGTCCGTCGCGCTCGCCATAGAGCCGCGTCGCGCAGATCGCGCAAAACCGGGAGATCACGGGGGTGCCGTTCGGCGAAACGTGATGCCAGCCTTTCGGCTCGCCCTGCAGGATCCGAAAATCCTTGAAGCGTACCGGCATGTTGAGCGCAAAGGCGCTGCCGGTCTGGCGCTGGCAGTCCGTGCAGTTGCAGGTGTAGAGCAGCAACGGGAACGACGCGATCTCGTAACGGATCGCGCCGCACTGGCAGCCGCCCGTGATGGGAAGCGAGGGCCGGGTCGTTTTCATGGTCAGGCTCGCGGCAAAAGGTGCCGCATCCTAACCGTAAATCCGATCCCGATCGAGGCAGGCCGGTCAGCCGGCCATGCGCTGCTCGGCAGAGCCCTTCGCCCTGTCGAAATTGTTGGGGACTTCGATATCCACTTCCAGCGTCGAGACGGTCTTGCCCCGCTCCAGCTTGACGATAACCTTCTCGGGATCGAGCACCACGTGCTTCGACACGACGGCGAGGATTTCTTCCCGCAGCGTGACCAGGAGGTCGGACTGGCCGAGCAGCCCGCGCTCATGCGCCAGCAGGATCTGCAGCCGCTCCCGCGCGACGGGGGCGGATGCGTTGCGGCCGCTGAAGAACCGCAGCAGCTTCATGCTCATGCAGCCCTCCGTCCCAACAGGCGGTTCATGAAGCCCTTGCGCTCGGTCGGCACGATCATGGCGACCGT
>JAQSDT010000680.1 GCA_029946075.1 bacterium
CCGCGGTACGATCAAAAATGCGCGAAAAGGTGACGGACTGATGGCGGGTCGAATCGGCTTGCGAGAAAGTCGCATGCATGGCGATGGCAGTCCAAACGGTCCCGGCCGCACCGGCGGCGGGCCGCCGGCGTCAGCGTTGTGGCATGGGCAGACCTTTAGGCAAGGGCCCGCCGTCAGGCTTTGTCGCATCGTCGTGGAAATCGGTTCGATCAGCGCGTTTTCCAGCGAAGCGGGCCCGGTTCGCGTCAAGAAAACGCGTCAAGCGGGGAATCTGGAGTCTTGGCGGGAAAGCGGATTTTTCATAATGGCAGTGGTAGAAAGCACTTTCGGCGCCAGGGGTCCCCAAAGAGGCCCTGCCAGACGGTCCCATAGCTCAACTGGATAGAGTAACGGATTTCTACTCCGTGGGTTGCAGGTTCGAATCCTGCTGGGATCGCCATTGATTTCAACGCGATAACCTTTCGGATTGTTGGCGCAGAGACCCCAAGCACGTTTCGAGTTTGAGCTTGACTCGATCTCCCTTCAATGGGTGGAGGCTTGCACACGCTAGATTGTGTCGCAGCCTCCAGATCACTGAACGCTATCGTTGTTATCGGGTTGCATCGCAATCGCAATGTGCTGGCATCTCTTGCACTCGCCGTCGGGTTGCGGAACTATCGTTGTCGGATGGCGGGACAGGATTGACGACGAGTATGAGTACGCGGCGGGGACGAGTGTCGAGACGATCGCTGATCCGTGAAGCTGAGAGATTGCTTCGCATAGTTGAGGGTATCGACCCATCATCCCGGAAGAAGCCATCACATACCTCAAAGCTCTTGGGCGACATTGATACGCTAATCGAGGCAATTCCGAATAGTAAGTTAGAATCGCAATTCAATTTCATTCAAAGTCACTTGCGCCAAATTTCAGCAGCCCGACATGTGCCGTTGGAAACCTACTTAATATCGTCCGGGTCTGCTCATCTGCGAAGTCTGCTCTTCAGCGTGAAAGAGGTGCTTGAAGCGCCAGAAGCTTTGGACGACTACTTCACTGACGCCAAATTAGCGCCTCGACCGGAAACTTTTGACGACGAAACCGGTCAACTTGCGGCGGACGAGTACAACGAATTGATGGCGAGCGTTGCAGTACTCGAAGCGACGCTACATCAATTTCAAAGCCGCACCATTGGAATCGGTCACAACCATCCACCCGAACCCCTCGACGAACCAGCATGCCCGGTGTCTGATGACGATATCACTGATATCGAGCGCTTGATTGCACTGTTGAAAGAGCAACCACCGGCACCACTCGATTTACCTGTCGAAGTAGTGAACCAGTCAAAGAAGGTCAGCAAGATAGGTGAGAAGCTGTCAGAGTACTGCGACACTTTCGCTGCAGCGATGTTTAAGTCAGCCGGGACAGCCGCCGGAAAGCGTCTGATCGAAGCGCCGTTCTGGCTAGCGCTTGCAGCGGCCATCAGCAAAGTCTCAAGCGCGCTTGTCCCGTGGCTCAACACAATTGCCCACTAGCAAAAGTCCAATAGGGCGCAGTCCAGCACGGTCGCAGCAATCCCCTGATCCAAACAGCCAATGCAGTCGGTAAGTATCGCAGCGCTCTTGAACCGGTGGACCGGCTTCCGAAAGGCCCGCATTGAACAAAGGTGACCGTGCACTAAACTTCTCATAAGCGAGGGACCGAGCTGAACATAAGCTCGGCACAATGGGCGGGAAACACACGATGAAGCTGGTCTATTTCGATGATTTCAAGCTGGGCGTGCTGAAGGGCGACGCCGTGATCGACGTCAGCGCCGCGGTCAAGGATATCCCGCACAGCGGCCCGGGCGATCTGATGAACGGCCTGATCGAGCATTGGGGCACCTACCGGGCGCGGCTGGAAACAGCGGCAGCGTCCGGCGCAGGCGTGCCGGTGTCTGGCCTACGCCTCCGTCCGCCGGTGCCGGGTCCGCGCACGATCGACTGCATGGCGGTCAATTACATGGAAGACGGCACGCGCAGCGCGCCGGCGCCGATCAACGCCTTCCACAAGTCGCCCGGCGCCATCATCGGACATGGCGACACCATGGTGCTGCCGGATGTGCCGGCTACCTGCTTCGAAGGCGAGGCTGAAGTCGCTGTTGTCATCGGCAAAAAGTGCACCAATGTCAGCGAAGCCGAGGCGATGGATTACGTCTTCGGCTACATGAACTTCATCGATGGTTCGGCGCGGGGCCTGGGGCCTCCGTCAAACGTGTTCTTCCAGATGAAAAGCCGGGACACGTTCGCGCCGATCGGCCCCTGGCTCGTCACCGCCGACGAGATCAAGGATCCGCTCAAGCTGCAGATCAGGCTGTGGAACAACGGCGTGCTGATGCAGGACTTCAACACCGACGACATGGGCCACAGGATCGGCAAATGCATCGCCTGGTTGTCATCGATTCACACGCTGCTACCCGGCGACATCGTCGCGACGGGCACCAATCATCGCGGCCTCAATCCATTCATGGACGGCGACACGATTGAGCTGGAAACCGAAGGCCTCGGCCGGTTGAAGTTTGGCATCAAGGACGATCTCAAGCGCGGCTGGGCGCGCAAGACCCGCCTTCAGATGCATGAGGAGGCCAAGGAGAAAACTCCGGGCCTTTACCCGGATCTTACTCCCCAGCTTTCGGGCAAATACGCGAAGTAACGGCTGCTGGCATCCCGGTACGCCCTCTCAACCGCTGCAGATGCCTGCCACCTGACAATGCGTGATCGGCCTTGATTGACAGGCCGATCGCCAACGCTCCAGAGCAACTGGTGGATGGGGACAATGGTGATGATTTCCAGATCGTTTTCAGGCATCGCCACGATCTTGTGGTTGGCCGCGGAAGCGGAGGCGAAGGCGCGGACATTGCTGATCGAGAAGCTCAAGCTCACGATCAGGAAGCTGCGGACGAGCAATTTGGACAATCCTCTGAGCGCGGCACATTGCTGGATCAGCTCGAACTGCAGCTCGCCGATCTCGAGGAGAACGCCGCGCAAGCCGAGACTGCGGCGCAAATAGCCATAGCCGACAAAGTCACGGTGACCCCCTTCGAACGCCGCAAGCCGACGCGCCGGCCTCTGCCGGAGCATTTGCCGCGGGAACGCCTTGTCTATCCGGTGCCTGCCATCTGCCCCTGCTGCGGCGACAGCCGGTTGCGCAAGCTCGGCGAGGATGTGACCGAGACGCTGGAACTCGTCCCGCGCCAGTGGAAGGTGATCCAGCACGTCCGTGAGAAGCTGGTCTGCCGGGCCTGCGAAGCGATCAGCCAGCCGCCGGCTCCCTCGCACCCGATTGCGCGCGGGCGTGCAGGGCCGAAGCTGCTCGCCCATGTCCTGTTCGCCAAGTACGGTCTGCACCTGCCACTCCATCGCCAGAGCGACGTCCACCGGCGCGAAGGCATCGACCTCGATGTCTCGACGCTTGCGGACTGGGTGGGAGCCTCCGCAGCAACCCTGATGCCACTGGTCGACGCGATCCGAAGCCATGTCTTTGCGGCGGAACGCATCCATGCCGACGACACCACGGTGCCGGTCCCGGCCAAGGGCAAGACCCGAACTGGCCGGCTCTGGACCTACGTGCGCGACGACCGCCCGTTTGCCGGTCCCGATCCACCGGCGGCCGTGTTCTTTTACTCGCCGGATCGTGGCGGGGAGCATCCGGAGCAGCATCTGGCGGGCTATGCCGGGCTGATGCAGGCCGACGCCTACGCCGGCTTCGGCAGGCTCTATGAGTCCAATCGCAAGCCAGACCCGATCATTGAGGCCGCGTGCTGGGCGCACGGCCGGCGCAAGTTCTTCGATCTGGCGCGGCTCAGCAAGCCGCCGATCGCGGCCGAGGCGGTCAAGCGCATCGACGTCTTGTTCGCCATCGAGCGCGAGATCAACGGTCTTGCGCCGCAGGAGCGTTTGCGCGTGCGCCAGCAGCGTAGCCGACCCTTGATCGTCGAGTTGGAGGCGTGGTTGCGCGAGCAGCGCGCCAAGCTCTCCAGGAACAACGACACGACCAAGGCGATCAATTACTGCCTCAGCCGCTGGGACGCCTTCACCCGCTTCCTCGAAGACGGGCGCATTTGCATGTCGAACAATGCCGCCGAGCGCGAACTACGGGCTGTCGCCGTAGGAAGAAGGAACTAGACCTTCGCTGGTTCCGATGAGGGCGGCCGGCGCGCCGCCGCCATTTACACCCTCATCGCCACCGCCAAGCTCAACGACATCGATCCACAGGCCTGGCTCGCCGACGTGCTGGCGCGCATCAACGATCATGCTATCCAGAGGCTGGGTGAGCTTCTGCCCTGGAACTGGCGAAAGCCAATGCCTGATCATGTCGAAGCGGCGTGAGCCAAGAGGACACATGAGAGCGAGCGGTCTGTCCGCGGCAGATAAATCGGCGGTGACTGCCGCCTGCCAGCAGCTGATCGACGACTTCCTGAAGCCCCGATTCCTGCCCACTATCCGACCGACGCAGTTTAACTATCCCGTCGATATCCTGGGAAAGTGGCACGGAACCAAATATCGCTTCATTCAACGCTACCGCTCTGGCTTCCCGGAGAATCTCGGCGAAGAGTTCGACGCCCCGTTCGCCCGCCTCGACTGGATCAGCCGCAATCGCTTCGACATCCAGTGGCACCGGCACACCGGAGAATGGTTCTGCCTCCATCGTGGCCTAACCCTCGCCGAAGCGATCAACACTCTCAGATCTGACGGATTGCTCCATCCACCTTGAACATCGGAACTCTGCAAGCTTAGGTACCCAGCGGTCCTCGCCGGATGGATACGAAGATCGACAGGGGCTGGCCTTCTAGTACCAAGCAGTCAGTCACATGGGGGAACTAATGACCAGCGACTTGGAGAGATTGCGCCGCGAAGCAATAGAAGGCTCTGATCGAGTTGCGCGAGAAAAGGCAGAACGTGAACGGCAAAGATTGGAGCGGCTGCCAGCCGAAGTGGCGCGCGAAATAGAGCAGTTCTGGATGCCCGCGATTAGCTACGCAATCCGCGAAAATCATACACTGAAGATCGTAAACAACGAAGAGTCTCAACTTGCCGCCGGACGGCTATTCGGGAGCCGATCAGTCTATCCGCTATTGAGAGGTCGCTGCGACGAGGCCTACGTTCGAGAGCTTCAGAAGCAACTGGGCGAGCCTTTTCGGGTTTCCAGGGGCGACTATACGGATGATTATGGCAACGAGAGCTCTCGTACATGGGTCAGCTGGTAGACGGCACCGTTGATGCGCAATCTCTCTTCGATCACAACGAACCAAGACATACGGTGACAGCCAGTACGGCGACCGCCAATCAACGCTTCCCTTCAATGGTGATTTCCACAAGATACGGCCGACCGCTCGCCACCGCCTTGGCAACGGCGCCAGCAATCTCGTCCGCCTTCTCGACCCTCACCGCCTCCACCCCCATCCCCGCCGCCAGATGCACGAAGTCAAGCGTCGGGCCCGTGATATCCATGTTCTGATACGCATGCTGGGTGCCGGCTTCAAAATTCTGGCGCCAGACGTCCACATTGTGCTTGAGGATGCGGTATTCGCGGTTCGCCAGCACCACGAAGACGATCGCGAGCTTGTGGTGGGCAGCCGTCCACAGCGACTGGATCGCATACATCGCCGAGCCGTCGCCGGAGACGCAGACGACCGGCCGGTCCGGCATCGCGACCATGACGCCGATCGCGCCGGCAAGGCCTTGGCCGATGCCGCCGCCGCGGCCGCCGAAATAATCGCCAAAACCGCGATAGTTGAAGGCGCGCGCCAGATCGAGGCTCGCCGTGATGCTTTCGTCGACGATGACGACGTTGTCGGGCAGACCGCGGCGAAGCTCGGCGACGACGCGCGGCATCGAACTCGGCTCGCGGTTCCAGCCCTTTTCGGCACGCGCGCGATAGGCCTCCTTCTCCCTCGCCTGCAAGTCGGCCAGCATGGCCTTGCGGCCTTGCGCGGCCTGTTTGAAGGCTGCACTCGCCTTTGCGGCCAGCGCCTCCGTCAAGGCGCGCAGGCTGATGGCGATGTCGCCGACGATTCCGGCAGCGATCCGGTTGTTGAGCGCGAGACGCTCAGTCGAGGCTTCGATCTGCAGCAGCGGTACACCGTCCGCGACGTGCCCGCCCGGAGCAAACCAGATGTCCTCGAAGAAGGGACCGCCGACCAGCAACACGAGGTCGGTATCGCCGAGGACTTTACGCACCTGCCTTGCGTCGCCCGGCAGCGACTGGCGGTAGCAGGGATGGCCGGTCGGGAACGGCGCGTGGTGGCGCAGCCCCTCGAACCACACGGTGGCGCCGATCGCCTCCGCCAGCGCCACCAGCGCGCCTTCGCCGCGCGAGATGGCGACATCGTCGCCGGCGATGATGGCCGGCCGCTGCGACTTCAGCAGCAACGCTGCCAGGGCCTCGATTCCTGCCGGGTCGGGCCGGGTCGTTCGCCACAAATTATCCGGCGCCATTGCCTCGACGTCGGTCTCCTGTTCCAGGACGTCGATCGGCAGCGAGACGAACACCGGCCCTTGCGGTGCGTCCGTCGCCACCTTGAACGCGCGCCGCATGATCGGCGCGATCTCGTCGGCGCGCTCGATCTGCACGCTCCACTTGGTCACGGGTGCGGCCATCGCCACGAGGTCGTGGCCGAGCAGCGGATTCTTCAGCCGCATCCGCGTGTCTTGCTGGCCGGCCGTCACCACCACCGGCGAATTGGCTTTCAGGGCGCCGTAGAGCGAGCCGATGCCGTTGCCGAGGCCGGGCGCCACGTGCAGATTGGCGACGGTGACCCGCCCCGATGCCTGCGCGTAAAAGCTGGCGGCGCTGACGGCGACGCCTTCATGCAAGGCCATGATGTATTCGAGCTGCGGAAAGGCCGGCAGGCTGTCGAGCAGCGGCGTTTCCGTCGTGCCGGGATTGCCGAAGATATGACGCACGCCGTGCGACACGAAGGATTCCATCAGGACACGGCGTCCGCGCATTCGCTTCCTCATCTGTTTCGCGCATCATCCGCCGGGACGCCGGTGATGGCAACCCGCGCAAGCGGCTACAAGGGGCTGGTCAAGTGCACGCAATCCCCAGTCATTCGGCTTCGGGCCGTTTCTTTTTGCCGTTGCAGGGTGCAAACTTACGAATGGAAGGTGGGGCCGCAACGTGAAATTTGAAGAAGGGTCCTCTTCGGGGCCGGCCACCGGCCATGTTTTCCTGCGAATCGGAACCATCGTGGCGGTGGTTGTATTCCTCGCGGCGATCATCGCCTGTTTCAGCCTCGCTCGTTCTTTCGAGGTTGGCAGACTTTCAGTTCCACCGGCCTATGACGACGTTTCCTATTTTCAATCGGCGGCAAGCTGGCTTGCCCTCGCTCCAACCCGGTCGGTCACGTCAAGCATTTACGGGCTGCTGGATCAACACGCGCCGTTTACAATTCTGGTTTCCGCCGTCGGTCTGGCATGGATACCGAAAGGCTACGCCGGGCCGTATATCCTGAACGCGTTCGTCATTGCGGCGTTTCTGCTGGGAATCGCCCGCTTGCTCAAACATTCGTCCCTCGTCAACGTCGTAACTTGCATGGTCGCCGTTGCCAGCATTCCCATGCTCGCACAAACCGTCGCAGAGGGTCGCCCGGATCTGCCCTGGGGTCTCGCCATCGGTCTGGCCGTCGGTGGAATTGTGTCCCGGCCAATATTGCTGCGGCGATTGACCTCTGTATTCGGGCTTGGCCTCCTGTGCGGCCTCGCCGTTTCGATCAAGCCGACGGCGTTTGCCCCGTCGGTTGCCCTCATCGGCTTCGCAGTCGGCGCCGAACTGTTGCGGGAATGTATTGAGGCCGGTCTTCGGCGGCCGACCGCCATCGCGTATCGGGGCGCACCCGCGGCAGCGGTTTTCACACTCGGCCTGCTGGCGGCTGCCGCAGCCATGATGAGCATCAGGTTTCAGGCCATCATCGCGTACATCGTCAGCAATTTCAGCACGAACCTCGATTTCTGGGCAACATCCGAGACGACAAGCGATGCATTGCTCCACTACTCGACCGGATTTGACGGGCGACTCGCGCTGGGCGGCTGGCTGTGGTGGGGCCTAGCGCTTTTCGTAATGAGATTTGGCATTGAGCTCTACCGACGACGCAGCACCCGCGCCACGACGGTATTGCTGGCTGTCGTTATCGTCAGCTACGCCATTCCGACGGCTTCACCGGTAAAGAGCTATTTCCTGGGCGCGATGTTTTACGGCACATTCATCGTGGTGCTCTCTCTGAATTTGGCAGCCGTGCTTGATAGTATGAGTTCCCGGGGTGCGGTCCCCGGATCGACGATGACAAGCTTGCCGCGGCCAGCCGTAAAGCTGGCGTCTCTCGCGCCGCTGATTGCCGCCTCGATTGTCTTTGCCGTCGCATTTTTACGCGGCCCCGTCTCCCTCGCGACCACATTTGAGAAGTCCATGCAGCATGACATGCGGTTGGCCACCGATCGCGTTTGGTCCTTTCTCGAGGAAGAGGTTTCCCGGTCGGGATCGCAGTCAGGTGTCAAGCCGGACCGGAATCTTGTGGTAAGTTTCACCAGTCCGTACCCCGTGTCTGCCGACGTCATTCGGCTTTACGCCGCTCGGGCCGGTATGAAAATTCGTGCGCAGCCGGCCTACTTCAATCGTACGGCCGACGAGGTGCTGAGGTCCGTGCGCACGTCCGGATACGTCGTGTTGTCGAGCTCCATGCCACACAATTTGCCGGTACCGCGGATGGGCGACGAACTCATTCGCCGGATGGACTCCGATCCAACCGCTTGCCTGGCGGACTCGATCCCGCTGCAGGGAATTCGAACTCTCCGGATCTATCGGATCGATGCAAGTGCCTGCGAGGCAACACGCTGACCTGATCAATTATCGTCGGAGTCCTTGAACTGCGGCAGCGGGTTCGACCGATGCGCCGCGGCACTCTGCGTGACCGGCGTCACGGCGAGCCCGCTCGCTCTCAGGCATGGTCCACTCACATCAACGGCGCACGGCGCCACACACAATGGAGCGGGACGATGCGAAACGAATTCCCGGTGTTGAACGATGCGGAACTCGAAACGGTCTCCGCCGGCGGCAGCGCCGGCAGCACCGACACCCGACCGGCCGGCAACTCTCCCGACACGAGCGTCAGCCGGGTGAAGACATCAGACGAACACCACGCCGCCATGCTTGCATTCATCAAGGGCTGAGCCGTCGGCAAACGTCACGGCGCCGGCCCGCAGTGGTTCGGGCGGTGCCCCGCCCTGCATGTCGCTGTCGGACGTTCCGCCGGCGCGATCGGGAACAAACCTTCCTCTGATCGATTGGCTGCTCAGATCAATCCGGAGTTCAGTCGATGACCGATCAGATGCCGCCGCGTCCCTACATCTACGAGGGACTTGATCCTGCGCCCGAGCCGAAGGCGGCGCTCAAGAAGGTTTCCGATGCCGTTCAGCGCGTGGTCAGCCGCGTGGGCGAGGCGATCGATACGGCGCGCAAGCCCGGAATGCCCCTGAGCATTCTGAGCAACGTCGCCAGGGAGGCGCCGCTTGGCTCGCTCATGATTGCCTTCCTGCTCGGCGTTGCCGTCGCTCGACGAAGGTGACGGCGCTCCCCTACTCGATCATCCCCCAGCGTTTCCCGAACACCGGCGACTTCACGTGATCGACTTTCCAGTCGAAGAAATCGAAATTGCCCGACCAGGCGTGGACGTCGGTCGCGCAGACTTCGCATTTGAAGCTGCCGATGTGCTTGTACGGGTGCTCTTCCTTCGTCGCGGCGTAAGGAAGCCCGCAACTGGGACAGCTGAAATATTCGATGGTCCAGATACCGTTTGCCATGGCCGAATTATGCGCCCGCTCCGGCGGCGGTTCCAGTCGAGATGCTCGCCACGATAAACGCTCCACTACCCGGGCATTTGAGCCAGCCGGATTGCCGGTAGTGATTTTTTAACTCCCGCCATTGGCGGCGTGCGGACAGTCGGCTGGGTTCCGCGTTTGGCGCTTGTGACGGATCGGCCGCGCGCCGGCTGCCGTCGAGCCCGCTCCGAACCGCCGGCAGCCCCGGCCGGCGGAAATTTTGTACTTTGCATGGGGTTGTTTTGCGCTTTTTAAAAAATCCGCCTTCAGGCCTCCCGGCGGCCGGCCCTTCGGACTCGCCGCCCGCGGCAGCGGCAAGTCCTCTCCTGGCACGACAAGCCCGCCCCGCACTGGACACACCTTCGCAATTTTGACTTCATCCTCGTCTCGGGTTGAAAGCGAGGCTATGATGCCTCCATTGTCTTGCCGTTGCCCTGACCAAGGAGACGGGTGGAATGTCGAAAAAGGGAATCACCGGTCACGACGAGTGGGTTATCACCGAGGCCCTGGCGACGGCGCTGGTGGCGCTCGAGCAACTGGAACCGACCCAGCAATCCCGCCAGCAGATCGACGACATCCGAAAGCTGCTGTCGGCCAATTGCCAGCCCGGGACCGCCAATTTGCACCTCGCCCAGGCCAAATGCCGGCTCAACCCCCACACCGACCGCGCCAGCATCTACCGGGAATACGGCTTTGAGGATCGGGAAGTCTGATCGCGGAAACACGGAGATCGCGATGAAACTGTCACGCGCACTCGCCGGCGTTGCGGCCCTGATCGCGGCGGGCCTCGCCACATCAGCCCGCGCACAGACCTACGACCCCGCCTATCCGGTCTGTCTGCAGATCTACCAGGGCTATGTCGATTACTACTTCGAGTGCCGCTATCGCACCATGGCCCAGTGTTATGCCTCCGCCTCGGGTCGCGCGGCGCAATGCGTGGTCAATCCCTATTACGGCAAGACCGACGCCAAGCGCGGCAAGCGGCAGAAGCAGCCGGCGTCGTATTGAGGTCGGCCGGCGACGACAACGGATGAGGTAGTTGGTGTTGTCGACCTCGATGCCGTGGCCGGCGTAGTCGATCACGGCGACATCGGCATCGCGGGTCTTGTTGCCGAAGTCGCGCAGCGCGCGAACCGGCTCTGTGGCCGACATCACACTTGGTCGCGCGGGGAAACAGTGGGGAGGCCGGGCAACCGGTTTGCGGCCGGGCCCATAATAGCCGAACGCTCGTCTGCCTGGGGTAGGTAAAGGGACGGCGCCCGGCTATTCGGGCCGCGCGGCGGTGCGGCCTGAATAACAACTCATTTCCAGCCTAAAGAGATTTTAAAAGGCGATTGAAATATAACGTATTTTAGTTCCGCGCCGACTGTGACTGCCCCTCGTCCCCGATGAACGGCAAATCGACGTCAAGCACGACGGCCAGAAACACGCCGACGCTGGCGGTGACCGCAATCAGTTCCAGGAAGATGAAGGTAGCCAATGCACCCAATCCGATTACCGCGCGCTTCCGACCGTTCAGCATGATCCTCGTCCGGTGACGTGGATCGTTTAGTACCGAAAAACGGACGATGCAGGAGAACCGGAATTTAGGGCAAATTTGGAACCGGCAGGATGGAGTTCCGCGTTGATACAATCGCGAACGGTGACATCGCCGGCGGGGGAAAACGAGGCCCGGAGTTCTGGAAATCCGGGCCTCGCGGCCTCCAGTGGTAGCGCTCGTCGTGATCGACGAAACGCCCTGCCCCCCGCTGCAAGCGCGGCCGTTATAGGCGGCCGGCATCAACGCGGCCTATCCGGAGAACTACGGGCCGGCGCGCTTTCCATCCGACGTGTTGCGCCATCGCCGAGGTGAACGCGCTGCGCTTACCGCTTATCGAACGGAATGTACTGCTGGTATTCTCTCGGCACCTGGCGACGATAGCGCGCAGGCACCGTGCCCTGGTCGATCGACCGGTCGATCTCCTGCTGGCGCGTCTCCCTGGCCTGCTTCTTTTTCTGCTTCGGCGCCGGCTTGCCCTTGTCGGCGGTCGCCGCCTCCGGCGCCGCGGTTGTCGTGGTCGTTGTCGCGGGAGCCGCAGTGGTTCCGGTTCCGGTGTTGGCCGTGCCCTGGGCCGGCGCGGCGCCCGCCGAAAACAACGTCAAAGCCGCTACCGAAGCAGCCACGAGAAGACGCGAGGGGCTTGCCATGGGACCTCCAATCGGCTCGGATGTTGGCCGCCCGATCCTATTATGCCCGAAGCCGCGCGCATACGGGCACCTTGACCAATCGGAAGCTCCCGGCCTCGCTGTGCTTGACGCGGCTGCAGGTGGTCAAGACCAGCGCCAGCCGGCTGCATTGCCAGTCGGGGCCGAGGGCCGCGCCGGTGGCCGGTTCCGGCGGCGGTCCGATGGCAACGAAGGCCGCGGCGCAAACCATCGAGACTACGGCGGCGGCGATGACGAAATTCTTGCGGGTCCACCAAAGGTGGGGCATGGCGGTCGCTCCTGTTGAGATGGCCGGACATTAGGAGCGTGGCGTCCGCACCGGTGTGAACCGCCTCACAATCACGACGTCTTTCCGCGCCTCCGATTGACGCAGGCAACCGCACCTCGCCGCAGTGCACCGCGCGACACCCGGGATAAGTATCGCAATTCCATTGCGCAGCCGCCGACGTTGATCGACACTCGCACTTTGAGGTTAAGCGCGTGTGCGGGGCGTGCCATGGGTCGACAAGAAGCGGGCTACGATTACCATCGTTACAGGAAGATGCTGGCGGAAGCGGTCGATGAGACCAAGCGGCTCGAACTGATCGATCAGCTGATCAAGGAGAAGGCTCGCGACAGGCTGGAAGCCCAGCGGACCTCGGATCGGGTGGCGATGACGGCGGTCACCGTCGCCAAGATCCTCGGCCCCGGCGGTCGCCGTGATCATTTCTAGTCCCGACATACGACGGTGTGGCTGCGCTTCGACCCGCACGCCGGCACTCTTGCGCTGACTTCTGGAGCAGCCAGGCTGACCCATTCTGGCTGATCGGCGTCATTTTCGGTCATTTGCTCTTCACGCAAGCCTCCCCTGCTTTCCCGCGCGCGTTGGACGCTGGCGTTTTGCGCCGCATTCCACTAGGAAGACGCCAACTGCGCCGCGGCGCGCCACCCCCCCAGACCACGAAAGCGACAAGGCCTCTTCGATGAGCTTCAAGGAACCCAATTTCGCGGACCGCCAGAAGGCTGCGATGCAGGCGCGGCAGAACATCCTGAACAAGTTTCGCGCCCAGCCGGGAGCTGACTATCCCGAGGTGAAGCGGCGCGCCGCCGAGCGCGAGGCGCAGGCCATCGCGCGCGCCAAGGCCAAGGAAATCCGCGAAGCCGCCAAGGCCGAGCAGAAGGCGCGCGAAGAAGCCGCCGCGGCCGAAGCCGCCGCCCTGCTCGCCCGGCAAAAGGAAGAGGAAGCCGCCGCCCTGGCCGCGCTCGAGGCCGAGCAGAAGGCCAAGCGCGACGCGCGTTATGCCGCGCGCAAAGGCAAGGGCAAGAAGAAGTAGCACCACGTTGCGACGGACGAGGGCTCGCCTCTTGTCGAAGCGAGCCCGCGCGCGGCGTTGAGAACGGCCTAGTTCTTCTTCATCGCGTCATCTTTCTTCATTCCGTCCTTCGCCATGGCGTCAGGCTTCATCGCATCCTTTGCGCCATCATCTTTCTTCATGGCGTCGTCTTTCTTCATGGCGTTGTTGGACATGGCATCCTTCTTCATGCCGTCGTCCTTGCCCATCTTGTCCTGAGCGAAGGCGGCCGGCGCAAGCGCCAGGCTGAGCGAGAGAACGGCGGCAGACAGGCTGAAGCCGATACGGGTCGTGGTGGTCATGGTGTTCTTCGTCCTTGTTTCAATCGGTTCGTGAATGCGACTTGTGCCGCTATATCCACAACGATCCCGGCACGGGATTCGTTACGGGAGCGGCACTCGGCTCACGGTTAGTTGAAACGAACGAAACGGGCCGCTATCGGCCCGGGCGCGTATCGACCTTCGACCTGGTCGCCATCGAGCCGCCGCCAACGACTTTCAGCAGGTCCGCTCGCACGGCTTCGATATGCCGTTGCAGAAACCGGCAGGCCTCGTCGATCTGCCGCGCGCGGCACAGTGCGATCAGGTGGGCGTGCTCCTTTTCGGCGATCCCCATGGATTTGGTGTTGGACAGCTGCAGCCGCGTATAGCGGTCGCTGGTCTGCAGCAGCGCCGAGACGATCGCCTTGGTGCGCGGCTGTCGCGCATGGACGTAGAGCGCCATGTGAAACTCGGCATTGAGCTGGCCCCAGTCGCTGACGTTGCGCGCCTTGATGGCTTTCTCGAAGCGCTTCTGGATATCGTCGAGCCCGGCCAGATCGGCCTCTGAAAAGCGCGGCGCCGACTGCGCCAGCATGCGCGGCTCCAGAATCCCGCGCAGATCGAACACGTCATTGATTTCGTCGAGCGACAGCTCCGAGACGATCGCGCCCTTCTGCGGCACGATCCGCACCAGCCCCTCCGCCTCAAGCTGAAACAGCGCCTCGCGCACCGGGATGCGGCTGACGCCATAGGCTTCGCCGAGCGCGTCCTGCCGCAGCTGCGATCCGGCCGGATAGGTCCCGTCGAGGATCGACTGCCGGAGCTGATCGACGATCGCCGCCGACAGGGTCCGGTGTTTCAGCGGCGCTTTCATTGGTTCTTCCGTCTTCATCGCGGACTTTCCCTGGGCATCCCTGTTTCGCATGCCGGGCAAGTCGGCCCCAGCGGAAACAGGCGGGACAACGCGATTTGCCCCCAATTCTCCAATTGACTCCTAAAATGTATAATTTATACATTTTTCGAAATCACGACAAATCTCGCCGGGCAGCGGGGCTCTTTGGATGATCGAGCAGACGATTGCGGAAGCACCGGCGTTTGGCGCCAGGTGGATCGTCGTGAAGGCGTCGAACGGCCTGCTGGCTGTCGAACGCCTCGCCCTGATGGGCATGATGTACCTGTTGACCGGCCTGATCCTGGTCAACGTCGTCACCCGCTATTCGCATTTCCCGATCTACTGGATCGACGAGTCGGCGGTCTACTGCGTGGTGTGGCTGACTTTCATCGGCGCCTCCGCCATGACACGCCTGCGGCTCGATTTCGCTGTCTCGATGCTGACCGAGCGTCTGTCGGCCCGAAACCAGAAGATCGCCAAGATCATCGCGACCGGCATGGTCGTGCTGTTCGGCGCCTCGCTGATCGCCACCTGCATCCTCTGGATGGACCCGATCGGCCTCGCCCGCGCCGGCTTCGACGCGCGCAAGCTCGCTGCCGAAACCTTCAACTTCCTCTACACCGAACGAACGCAGACGCTGAACTGGCCGACCTGGGTGGTCTATCTGACGCTGCCGATCTTCGCGGTGTCGATGACCGTGCACGGCCTCGCCAACCTGCTGGAGGACCTTGAACTCGTCCCGCGGACGCCGCCGAAGGGGTTTCAGCTCTCCGAACTCGACGGGGTCAACTGATGATCACCTCGGCTGCGTTCATCGCGATCATGCTGGTGGGCGTCCCGATCGGGCTGTGCCTTTGCCTCGCAGGCTTCGTCTACATCATCGCCTCGGGAAACCCCGTGCTGTTCCAGTCCTACCCGCTGCAGCTGTTCGGCGGCGTCGATAGCTACGGCCTGATCGCCATCCCGCTGTTCATCCTGATCGGCGAGATCATGAACGGCGGCGGCATTACACGGCGCATCGTCGATATGGCGATGGCATTTGTCGGCTCGCTCAAGGGCGGCCTCGCCTACGTCAACATCCTCGCCAACATGTTCATCTCCTCGATCCTCGGATCTGCGACCGCGCAGGTCGCGATCATGGCGCAGATCATGGTCCCGGAGATGGAGAAGAAGGGCTACGACAAGACGTTTGCGGCCGGCCTCACCGCCTATGGCGGCATGCTCGGGCCGATCATTCCGCCGTCGGTGATGTTCGTCGTCTACAGCGTGCTGGCGCAGGTATCGGTCAGCGACATGCTGATCGCGGGCATCGTACCCGGCGTGATCCTGACCGCGATGTTCTGCATCGTGATCGCGCTGATGGGGTACGTTTACAACTACCCCAGGGCCGATTATCAGACCCCGCGGCAGCGCGTGGCGACGATCCTGCGGACGTCCCCGACCCTGCTGATCCCGATCGTCATCGTCGGCAGCATTCTGGGCGGGCTGGCGAATGCCACGGAATCGGCCGCCGTCGGCGCCGTCGCCGCCGCCCTGATCGGGAAATACTGGACCAAGGAATTCGAATTCTCGCAGTTGCCGCAGATGATGCTGCGCGCCGGCATCTACTCGGCGATCGTGCTGTTCCTCGTGGCGGCTGCCGCCGTGTTCTCCTGGGTGCTGATTTTCGGCAAGGTGCCGCAGGAAACCGCAGGTTGGATTCAATCCGTCGCCAAGGATCCGGTCAGTTTCATGCTGATCTGCAACGTGATCCTGCTGGTGATCGGCACGGTCATCGACGGCATTCCCGGTCTGATCATGACGGTCCCGATCCTGCTGCCGGTGGCGACCGAGGTCTATCACATCGATCCCCGCCAGTTCGGCGTCGTCGTCGTCATCAACCTGGTGCTGGGACTTCTCTCGCCTCCCGTCGGCCTCTGCTTCTTCGTCGCTGCCGCCGTCACGGGCGCCAAGCCCGGCAAGATGTTCATCGTCACGCTGCCGCTGTTCGGCATCTCCTGCATCCTACTGGTGCTGCTCTCGCTCTATCCCTGGCTTTCCCTCGTCCTCATCAAATAGGTCCAACCCCTCAGGAGCGCTGCCATGTCGCTTTCACGTCGCCGCTTTCTCGCCGCCAGCGCAGCCGTGCCGCTGTTCGCGCCGTCGCTGGCGCTCGCACAGGCCAAGGAATTTCGCCTCGGCCTGATCACGCCGAACGGCCATTCCTGGAACAAGGCCGCGCTGAAACTCGGCGAGGAGCTCAAGGCCGCCACCAACGGCCGCCTGACCATGACGGTCTTTCACTCCGGCCAGCTCGGCAACGAACCGGCGATGATGCAGCAGCTGCAGTCCGGCGCGCTCGACATGGGCTTCATCCAGGCGGCCGAGCTCGGCTCGCGCGTGCCCCATATCGCGGCAATCAACGCGCCCTACATCGTACGCTCGACGCCGGCGGTCGCCAAGTTCGTGCGCCATCCGGCCGCTGTAAAGCTGTTCGACGTGCTGCCGCAGGAGACCGGCACCATCGGCCTCGGCTGGGGCATCACCGGCATGCGCGCCATCTTCTCCGCCAGGGATTTGACGACGCTCGCAGATATCAAGGGCATGAAGCTGCGCATCAACCCGACGCCGGTTTATCGCGATTTCTATTCGTCGTTGGGCGCGGCGCCGACCCCGATTCCGACGCCGCAGGTGTTCGACGCCATGGCCAACGGCCAGGTTGACGGCCTCGAGGCCGATCTCGAATTCTCCTGGAACCAGCGCTTCGACAAGGTCGCCAAGGTGATCCTGCAGATGAACGCCGTCTTCATGCCGATGGCGGCCGTCGTCTCCGGCCGCGTCTGGCAGTCGCTGCCGGCGGCCGACCGCGAACTGATCGCCAAGACCGTCAAATCGACGCTCGACGCGCAGATCGACGAACTCGCAGGCAACGAGCCCAAGCTGATCGAAAACTTCAAGAACGCGCCGATTCCGATCCGTCAGGTCCCGGCCGGCGACACCGAAGCCGTCATCGCCGAGTTCGACAAGATCTGGCTGCCCAAGGCCCCCGTCCTCGCCGAGCTCCGCAAGGTCGGCACCACGCTCTGATTTCAACCTGACACCAACCACAAGTCCGGCGGATCAGACATCCGCCGGCATCATCCAAGCCGGAGTCCAGCATGAGCCCTCGCATTTCCTGGGAAGGCGTCTTCCCCGCCGTCACCACCCAATTCCACGACGACCTGTCGCTCGACATCGACGCGACCGCCAAGGTCATGGATCGCCTGATCCGCGACGGCGTGTCCGGCCTGATCATCTGCGGCTCCGTCGGCGAGAACACCTCGCTGGAGCGCAAGGAGAAGATCGCGATCATGGAGACGGCAAAATCCGTCGCTGCCGGGCGCGTCCCCGTGCTTTGCGGCATTGCCGAATTCACCACGGCATTTGCCGTCGATACCGCGAAGGAAGCCGCGCGCGTCGGCATCGACGGCGTGATGGTGATGCCGGCGCTGGTCTATTCGTCCAAGCCGCACGAGACCGCCGCCCATTTCCGCTCGGTCGCGACCGCAACCGACCTGCCCGTGATGCTCTACAACAATCCGCCGATCTACAAGAACGATGTGACGCCGGACATTCTTGCCACCCTCGCCGACGTCGAGACAGTGGTGTGCTTCAAAGATTCCTCGGGCGACACGCGGCGCTTCATCGATACCCGCAACATGGTCGGCGATCGCTTCGTGCTGTTCGCAGGTCTCGATGACGTCATCGTCGAGAGCGTGGCGATGGGCGCCGTCGGCTGGGTGTCCGGCATGTCGAACGCCTTCCCGCGCGAGGGCGAGACGCTGTTCCGCCTTGCCAAGGCCGGGCGTTTTGCCGAAGCGATGCCGCTCTACGAATGGTTCATGCCGCTGCTGCACCTCGATGCCCGCCCGGACCTCGTCCAGTGCATCAAGCTGTGCGAGAACATTATCGGCCGCGGCACCGCGCTGACCCGTCCGCCGCGGCTCGCATTGCTGCCGCACGAAAAGGCCGAGGTCGAGGCAATCATGGCCAAGGCCCTGAAGAATCGGCCCTCGCTGCCGAACGTCGGATTGAAGGCCGCGTAAGCGGCCTACTTCCCGGCGCGCGCCTTCGCATTGAGCGCCGTTGCAACGCGGCTGACCGGCGGACGGCCGATCAGTCCGCTGACCACGTTGATGGCGGCCAGCAACTTCGTCATATCGACGCCGGTCGATATGCCCATGCCTTCGAGCATATAGACGACGTCCTCGGTCGCGACATTCCCCGTCGCGCCGGGGGCGTAGGGGCAGCCGCCAAGGCCGCCTGCGGCGGAATCGATGACGCGGCAGCCCTCCTCCATCCCGGCATAGAGATTGGCCAGCGCCTGGCCGTAGGTGTCGTGGAAATGCATCGCGAGCTTTGGCATCGGCACCTCGCTCGATACTGCGCGCAGCAGCTGCCGCGCTTTCGCCGGCGTGCCGACGCCGATGGTATCGCCGAGCGAGATTTCGTAGCAGCCGAGATCCCACAACACCCTGGCGATATCGACCACCGCCTGCGGCCTGATCTCGCCCTCATAGGGACAGCCGAGCACCGTGGAGACATAGCCGCGCACGCGAACGCCGTCGGCCCTGGCCCGTGCGAGGATCGGCTTGAACCGATCGATCGACTCGGCAATCGAGCAGTTGATATTGGCACGCGAAAAACTTTCCGATGCCGCCGCGAACACCGCGATCAGCTTGGCACCGGCGGCCTGCGAGGCCTCGTAACCCTTCTCGTTCGGCACCAGCACCGGCAGATCGCAATCGGTATGATGGCTGACGCCGCGCAGCACCTCGGCCGAGCCCACCATTTGCGGGATCGCCTTGGGCGAAACGAACGAACCGACTTCAACGGCGTTCAGTCCCGCGCCGATCAAGGCCTCAATGAAGGCGATCCGGTCGGCGACGCTGACCGGGGTCTTCTCGTTCTGCAGGCCGTCGCGCGGCCCCATCTCGATGATGCGGACGGCCTCACGCATCAGGCTGCCGCCGGCTCGATTTCGGCGAGTTCGACGCCTTCACCGACGATATCGCCGACCTTGCACTTGATCTTTTTCAGTACGCCCGCATACGGCGCGCGCAGGGTCTGTTCCATCTTCATGACTTCGAGGGTCAGGATCGCCGCGCCCTTCTCGAGCGTCGCGCCTTCCTCGGCCAGCAGCGCCACCACGGTGCCCGGCAGCGGCGCCACGATCTTGTCCTCGCCGACCTGTTCCTCGGTCTCGCCGCCGAACGGATCGATCCAGTGCAAATCGAAGCGGCCGTTACGGGTGCGCAGGTACAGCTCATGGCCTTCGATCACGGACGCGACTCGCGATTTCACGCCGTTGAGCGTCAAATCAAAATCTCCATCGTCGATCGACGAGATCGCGAAGGGATGTTCGAGGCCGCCGACAGATACCGTCGAGTCACCTTGACCGTAGTACAGCGTAATCTTCTCTTCGGCGCCTTGACCTTGCCGGAATGAAAAGACGCGCCGACGGCGGCCAACCGGCATCCAGCCATAGGTCTGCCACGGCGAATTGGCCGAACCTCGGGCAGCCTTCTGCTCCGCGTGGATGATCGCAGCCACCGCTGCAGTCAGTTCGAATCCGCCTGCAATCCCCTTGTCGGCTGTCAGATTCTTGAGTTCGCGTTCGATGAATCCGGTGTCGATGGTGTTGGCGCGCACGTCGGGATGTGTGATCAGTGCCGACAGGAACGGAATGTTGGTGACGATGCCGCGAACGTCGGTCTCTTCAAGTCCTCGGTTGAGACGCTCGATCGCAGCCTGACGGGTCGGCGCCCAGGCGATCACCTTGGCCAGCATCGCGTCGTAATACGGCGATACCGCATCGCCACTGCGATAGCCGGCGTCGATCCGCAGACCGTCAACCGCATCGGGCGTCCGCCACGTCCTGATCTTGCCGACCGAGGGCATGAAATTCTTCTGCGGATTTTCCGCGTAGACCCGCGCCTCGATGGCGTGACCATTGAGCCTGATCTCGTTCTGCGCCAGCGGCAGCTTCTCGCCGAATGCCACCCGCAACTGCCACTCGACCAGATCGACCCCGGTGATCAGTTCGGTGACGGGATGCTCGACCTGCAGGCGGGTATTCATCTCGATGAAGAACACCTCCTTGCCGTCGGACACGAATTCGATGGTGCCGGCGCCGACATAGCTCACGGCCGCGGCCGCCTTGCGGGCGGCGGCACACACCGCCTCGCGCTGTGTGGCATCGAGCGTCGGCGACGGCGCCTCCTCGATCACCTTCTGGTGGCGGCGCTGCAGCGTGCATTCGCGCTCCCACAGCGACAGCAGATTGCCGTGGCTGTCGCCGATGATCTGCACCTCGATATGCCGGGGGTTCTGCACGAACTTTTCGATCAGCATGCGGTCGTCACCGAACGCCGCCTTGGCCTCGCGCTTGGCGCTGACGATGGCCGCCGCAAGCTCCGCGGCCGAATTGACCACGCGCATGCCGCGCCCGCCGCCGCCGGCGGAAGCCTTCACCAGCACCGGGAAACCGATTTTGTCGGCTGCCTGCGCCAGAACGGCTTCGTCCTGCGCCTCGCCGTGATAGCCCGGCACCAGCGGCACGCCGGCCTTTTCCATCAGCGCCTTGGAGCCGGACTTCGAGCCCATCGCCGTCATCATCTCGGCGGTCGGCCCGACGAACACCAGCCCGGCGTCAAGACACGCCTGCGCGAACTCGGCATTCTCGGAGAGGAAGCCGTAGCCGGGATGCACGGCCTCGGCCCCGGTCTGCCGCGCCGCCTCGATGACGCGCTCGACGTTGAGGTAGCTGTCCCGTGCCCGCGCCGGTCCCAGCAGCACGGCCTCGTCCGCCAGCGCGACATGCATGGCATCCGCGTCGGCCTCGGAATAGACCGCAACCGTACGCAGGCCCAT
>JAQSDT010000681.1 GCA_029946075.1 bacterium
CTCACCGCCGCGATCGGCGCGCCGTTCTTTCTCGGCATGCTGCTGCGCCGGCGCAGGCTGGTATCGCTGTGAGCGCCATTCTCGCAGCGCAGTCGATCTCGATGGCGGTCGGCGGAGCGACGCTGGTCGACCGGATCGATCTGCGCATCGCTGCCGGCGAATTGATCGCTATCGTCGGTCCCAACGGCGCCGGAAAATCGACGCTGCTGCGGATGTTGTCCGGCGATCTCAGGCCTACCGGCGGCGAGATCAGGCTGAAGCAGCGTGATATCCGCGCCTATCCGCCGCGCCAGCTCGCTCATCACCGCGCGATGCTCTCGCAGCACGTCAACGTCACCTTCCCGTTCACGGTCGAGGAGATCGTACAGATGGGCGCCGGCGAAACCGGCCGCGCAGCCGCGCAGCGGCTGGTGGAGGCCGCGCTCGCCGAGGTCGGGCTGACGCCATTCGCCCAGCGGCAATTGCCGACGCTCTCCGGCGGCGAACAGCAACGTGCGCATTTCGCCCGCGTGCTGGTGCAACTTGCCTGCGGCGAGGCCAACCACGGCCCCGGCCTGCTGCTGCTGGACGAGCCGACCTCGAGCCTCGACATGCGCCACCAGATCGATCTGGTGGAAACTGCGCGGGCTCGCGCCAGGAACGGCACCGCCGTGATCGCGGTGCTGCACGACCTCAATCTCGCGATGCGGTTCGCCGATCGTATCCTGCTGCTGCACCGGGGCAGACTGGCGGTGGACGGCCGCCGCGCAGAGGCGATCACTGCCGACACCATCCGCCGGATCTTCGAGATCGACGTCACCATCGACTACACCGATGCCGGCGTGCCGTTCCTGCTGCCGCAGACCATGCGGCCGGTCCCGTTGCCTTGAGGGCATTAGGCCGCAGGCTTATCCAACGCCGTTACACGGCTTTCACAAAACCGTCAGCCGGCTGTAACAGCCGATCCGCAAGACACGCCGCATCACCACCACAGGAGATCCGCCATGCGCGTGTTGCTATGTTCCCTCGCCTCCGTCTTTCTGGCCAGCGCCGCATTCGCGCAAGGCGAAGGCGAATTCCCCGCCACGCTGAAAGGCCACGCCGTATTGCCCGCTGCGACCTTCATCGAAGCGCCCGCCGACGCGCCGGCCGATCTGAAGACCGCGGGCAAATACACCACCGGCAAGCGCGTCGACGCCATCGGCAGCATGATGGGCAAATCCTACGAGCGCCCGACCGGCGTGTCGCTGCCGTTCAAGGGCCAGCCGCTGCAGGGCCATTCCGGCATCAAGGCGATGCCGGACGGCTCGTTCTGGCTGCTCACCGACAACGGCATGGGCTCGCGCTACAACTCGGCGGACTCGATGCTGTACCTCAACCGCCACAAGATCGACTGGACCAGCGGCAAGATCGACCGGCAGGAAACCGTGTTCCTGCACGACCCCGACAGGAAAGTGCCGTTCCGCATCGTTCATGAAGATACGGCGAAGCGCTATCTGACCGGCGCCGATTTCGACACCGAAGGTTTTCAGATCATCGGCGAGACCTTCTGGATCGGTGACGAGTTCGGACCCTATGTGCTGAAGGCCGACAAGACCGGCAAGATCCTCGCCGTGTTCGAAACCTCAGCCGACGGCAAGCCGGTGCGCTCGCCCGACCATTGGTCGGTGCAGTCGCCGGGCGCACCCGGCGCGAGCTACACCACCGTCAATCTGCGTCGCTCCAAGGGCTATGAAGGCTTCGCGTCGTCGAAGGACGGCAAGTTCCTTTACGGCCTGCTCGAAGGCCCGATCTGGGATGCCGAGAAAAAGGACTGGGAAAAGGTCGACGGCAAGGAAGCTGCGCGGATCCTCGAATTCGACGTCGCCGCCGAAAAGTTCACCGGCCGCTACTGGCACTACGTGTTCGAGCAGAACGGCCACGCCATCGGCGACTTCAACATGATCGACGCTTCCAGCGGCCTGATCATCGAGCGCGACAATGGCGAAGGCACCGCCGACAAGGCCTGCCCGCAGGGCAATCGCGGCGAGAATTGTTTCCCGGATCTCGCCAGGTTCAAGCGCGTCTACAAGATCGATCTGTCCGACGCCAACGTCGGCAAGCCGGTGCGCAAGATCGCCTATATCGACCTGATGAAGATCCGCGATCCCGACAAGAAGGCGCGCAAGCCGCTCAATGACGGCGTGCTGACCTTCCCGTTCTTCACCATCGAGAACGTCGATCGCGTCGACGACACCCACATCATCGTCGGCAACGACAACAATCTGCCGTTCTCGTCGAGCCGCGATCCGAACAAGGCCGATGACAACGAGTTCGTGCTGCTGGAAGTCGGGGAGTTCCTGAAGGCGAAGTGAACTGGTTCTCCCTCTCCCCGTAAAGGACGGGGAGAGGGTGAGCATTCCCAACTACCCCTCAAACACCCGCGCGAGCTTTGCCACCGCCGGGCCGATGCTCTGCCGCGAATAGCCGCTGAAGCCGAACATCAGCGCGGATCGCGCCGGCGCGGCGACATACATCCGGCTCATCGCTCGGACGATCACGCCCTGCTCCCGCGCGGCCTTCTCGATGGCGACGTCGGACAGGCCGCGCCTGAGCCAGGCGACAAGGTGCATGCCCTGATCGGGTGCATCGACAGTCAAATGATCGCCGAGCCGGCGCCGGAGTGCCGCCACCAGCGCATCACGCTGGTCCTGATAGGCCGTGCGCATCCGGCGGATGTGCGACGCAAAGTGCCCCTCCGCCATGAAGTCCGTCACGACCGCCTGGCACAGCGTCGCGGGCTGCCGGTCCATCAGGTAGCGCGCCGTCGCGAACGGGCGCACCAGCGCTGGCGGCAGCACGGCGTAGCCAAGGCGAAGGCCGGGAAACAGCGCCTTGTTGAGCGTGCCGACGTAAATTACCCGCTCGCCGTCATCGAGGCCCTGCAGCGATGCCAGCGGCCGGCCGCCGTAACGGAATTCGCTGGCGTAATCGTCCTCCACGATCCAGGCTCCGGCCTCGCGCGCCCAGGCCAGCAATTCGAGCCGGCGCGACATCGCCAGTTGAACGCCGGTCGGAAACTGGTGCGAGGGCGTGACGAAGGCCGCACGCGCCCGCGGCGCCAGCCGCTTGCCTGCGCCGACGTCGATACCCCTGTCATCGACCGGCACGGGATGAACCCTGGCGCCGGCCGCCGTCAGCGCCAGTCGCGTCAACGGATAACCGGGGTCCTCCACCCAAACATCCCTGTCGCCATCGCCAAACGTGCGAATGACGAGGTCGATGGCGTGCTGGGTGCCGCCGGTGATGACGATCTGCTCCGGCTCGCAGCGCACCGCGCGTGCGGCGCGCAGATAGTCGCAAACATGCTTGCGCAGCGCGAACGCGCCCTGCGGATCCGAATAGCCGAGATGTTCGATATCAAGCGTGCGCAGCGAGCGCGCCGTCAGCTTGCGCCACAGTTCGATGGTGCGCGCATCGAGCAACGTCCGCCCGAGGTTGAACGGGCGGTACTCGCTGTGGAAGGTGACGTCCACGGTATCCTGCGCACGGTGAACGGGCGCCGCCATCGCCCTGGCGGCCGGCGGCAATCGTTTCCGTTGCCGCGGTGCTGTCCCGGCAAAGGGTTCGGGAAGGTCGGCCGCGATGTAGGTGCCGGCGCCGATCCTGCCGGTGACGTAGCCTTCCGCGAGAAGCTGCTCATACGCGGCCACCACGGCGGTGCGCGATACCGCGAGCCGTGCGGCAAGCTCGCGGCTCGACGGCAATTTCGAACCGGCCTGCAAGGCGCGCGAAAGGATCGCCTCGCGCATCTGCGCGTAGATCTGGCGAAACAGCGGCGCGTCGCCGCCGCGATCGACCTTGAAGGCATAGAGGCCGGCCCAGCCCTGCTGATGTTTCATCGGTCTCTCGCTGCGAAATACGACCAGCAAAGTGGTATTGCATATTGGTGTCAAGTGGACCTTGAGGAAATACCACTTTCCGATAGCGTCGCGTGGACCGACAGCACGAGGGGAAAATGAGCACGCCTGTACTTCGTCGCGCCGAAAGGGCCATGACATCGGAGCGATCGCTCGAAACCCTGGCTGCGGGGTTCAGCGGCCGCCTGGCGACCACAGGCGCCGACGGCTATCCCTACTGCATTCCCCTGCTGTACGTCTGGATGGACGGTGAATTGTACCTGCACACCGGAAGCGCGCGTGGCCATTTGCGTTCGAACGTCGAGGTGAATGCGCGCGTCTGCTTCGAGATCGACGAACCCGACGAAGTCTTCGATTACGGACGCTTCGAGTGCGATTCAGGACTGGCGTACCGAAGCGTGGTGCTGTTCGGCGCGATCCGGATCGTGGATGAGATCACGGGCAAGCAGCGCTTCTGCGAGGCGTTGATGGCGAAATACGGAAAGCCGGGCACCCGGCGGCCGAAGGGTTTCTTTCCGCGGATTGACGCCATCACCGTCTATGCGGTCACGGTCGAGCGCATCACCGGCAAGGAAACCGCGCTGCCGCCGCTGTCGGAACAATGGCCGGCAAAGGACCGGACCAAGACGCCGAACGCGCGGGTACCTGCCCCGACATCCTGAGGTGCGCGCTTTCGCGCGCCTCCAGCAACAGCGGCAAAACCGTTGCGCGGGGATGGCGGACCGGTATTGCACGAGTCCCCGCCCCTGCCGACAGAGGCGATCGTCGACGAGAATATGCTGGCACGACATCGGCTGCTTCTCCCTGTCGCCGGGCACGTCGTTCGGCCCTTGGCATTTTGTGATGCCGGCATCAGAGAAGTCGACGGCGGCGACAAGGCCGCGGGATGCAGACCAGCATCCGCGGCCCTGCGCTTTTCAGCGGGTCAGCCCGCAGGCGAGAACACGACGCCGCGGTCCTTGGGCCAGCGCAGCCGCCAGGCGAAGTGAATGTCCTTCACCTCGCCGGGTTTGGCCTCGAACGCCCACTCCAGTACGCCGCGACGGTCGCGGAGATTGGTGGTCGTGGGCGGCGTGGTGGACGGCAGCATTTCGACCTGGATGTCCTCGTTCTCGCTGACCGGCAGCTGGTCCTCGATCGCGATCCGGACCGGGAAGTCATGACCGTTGCGCACAATGGTCTTGAAGGCGCGCTCGTCGGTCTTCGACGTGGTGACGATCAGGCCGGCCGATCCTTCGTTGCGCTTGAGGACGGTGCGCTCGATCTTGATCTTGTCGTCGGCGCCGAAGCCGAGCCGTACGGTCTCGTCCTTGCCGGCGGCGGCCATCTGGCTGCGGCCGACAAAGACGCCGTCGCGATAGATCGAGACCTGACCCGGCAGCAGCGGCGCGTCCTCGACCTGCTTGAAGCTGGCTTCGAGGAAGCCGGTCGGATCCTTCACCGGCGCGGCGCGCACCGTCATGTCAGGCGCAATCGCCGCGCTGGAAACCCGCAGGCTCTTGGCGCCTTCGTTGGCAGCAAGGCTGACGCGGCCCGGAATCTTGAAGGTCACCTGGAAGCCGCTGACTTCGGCGGTGGCCTGCTGCTCGTCGGCACGCTCACGGGACTCCGCTTCTGCCGCGACCTTGGCCAGCTGCGCCGAACGCAGCGGCGCCGGCGCAGGAGCCGCCGCGGGCATCGCCGAATCCGACATCGACCCGCCGACCATCGGACGTGACACATACGGATATTGAACGAGCAGCGGTTTCAGCTCCGGCGCGCTGCCGCCGCGGGCGGTTCGCACCGTGGAGACGCTGAGCGCCACGTTGGACCAGTCCTCGCCGGTGGCCTGCACGATTTCGGCGCGGCGCACCAGTTCGAGCGCCGGCTTGCGATCCTTCGACCCGGTGTCGAGCCTCGCGTCATAGATCGGCGTCCAGCGCGCGTTACGAACCGCATACGTCACGCGCAGCGTCGCCTTGGTCGCCGCGGCGGCTGCGACCTCGATCCGGACTTCGAGCTTGTTCGGCGGCTTCTGTGCGCGCTCCTGTTCGGCGCGTGCGATCTCGCGGTCGAGGTCGCGCTGCTTGCGCTGGGCGGCGCGAATCGCGGTGTCGGCGCTGGCGACTTCCTCGGCGACCGCCGCAAAGGCCGCGCGCCATTCCGTCATCGGGCGCGCCTCGCCCTTTTCGCCCAATCCTGCCGGCGCGGTATCGGAAAATCGTTCGGCAAATTTGCGCCGCGCGGTGGCGGCGTCGATCGCACCCTGCAGGTCGGCGCGCTCGTCCTTCAGCGCCTCGATGCGCTTGTCGAGTTCGGGCAAATTGACCGGCGGCGCGGCGCGCGGTGGCTTGGCATCGATCGCGCCGATGGTGATTTTCGCGCCGGCCTCGCCCTCGACCCGCAGCGAGGAGGGATCGAGCGTCAGCGGGAAATCCTTCAACACGGCCGAATTCTCGCCGGCCGGAAGATCGACCGTGATGAGACGGGTGACGCTGGCGCCGTCGGGATAGACGGTGACGGCATCGACCGCCGATCGCGCGTCGACATCGGCCGCCCACACCGGGCTTGCCGCCAGCGCCGTCAGGACGACGAGGCTCGCCGTCGAAAAACTGTTCGCAATCAATCTCATGGAAGCTCTCCTGAACCGCTTGCCTGACGGCAAGTCGCGACGATGCCCATCACACCCCGGTGATGAGACGCAGCGAATGAGCAACGGGTTCGATTGAGGTTTCCATGAGGCCTCGCCGCGTCAGGAACGCGGCGGCGGCGTCAGGCTTTCAAGTTCAGGCGTGCCGCGGCTGGCTGAACACGCGGCGCAACAGTTCGGAGGAATTGCGCACGCCCGCCTTGCGGATGATGCTGGCGCGATAGCCCTCGACCGTCCGAGCACTGAGCCCGAGCTGGCGCGCGATTTCCTTGTTGGTTTCGCCGTGGACCAGACGACCCAGCACTTCGCGCTCGCGGTTGGTCAGCGGCTCGCTGCCGGGAACATAGAGCGGGACGTTCGGGATGCCCTCGACCGCGGCGCGGGACATTTTGCCGAGCGCGGCATCGAGCCGAACGACGATGTCTTCGCCCAGGAACGGCTTGGCGATGAAATCGAAAGCGCCGTTCCGGATGGCATCGACCGCCATCGGCACGCAGCCCTCCGCCGACGTGACGAAGATCGGCGCAGGGCAGCTCTCCGAGCGAAGCTTCTTGAGCAACTCGAAGCCGGACCGGTCGGATGCGCCGACCTCGACGAACACGCAAACCGGCGTGCGCGTCCTGGCGTAGGACAACAGCGCCGCGCCATCCGCGAAGCTGATGACTTCGTAGCCCTTTTCCTGAAACGACTCGGTGAGCGTTTCGCGCGTTGCGGCGTCGTCATCGATGACGAATATCTCGCCCCTGGAAGTCGCATTCCACGACATGGCCTGGTACCCCGATAAATGTATTTTCAATTGATATGTTTTTGAGCAGTCGCAGCCGACGATCGAAAAAATGGACAGTCGAAAGCTGAGACAATCGCACCGACGTTGAACTCCCCGCCCCACGTCCGGCATTTGCCGCGTATTTATATCCCTCAACTTGAGGTGATTTGACGGATCGGGACATATATTTTACATTTCGGGACATCGACCGGAGCCTGCGACATGACCGATCTGATCCGCAGCGCCTGCCTGACGCATTACTCGGACGTCGCACGCTCCGTGGGCCTCGATCCCAGGGAAATGCTGCGGCAGGTCCGGCTGCCGTTTCGCTGCCTCGAGCAGCAGGACATACGGATCGCCGTGGCCAGCCTTCGCCGGCTGCTGGAAGCTTCCACGACCGCCGCCGGCATCGAGGATTTTGGCCTGCGGCTGGCCCAACGCGATGACCTTTCGACCCTTGGTCCGGTGGGGCTCGTGGTTCGCGAGCAGAAGACCGTCGGCGCTGCGATCGAAATGCTCGCGCGCTACGTCCACGTTCATACCGAAGCCGTGCGCCTGGAGATCGAGTTTCGCGATGACCTCGTCATGCTCGTAGCTCACTTGCGCGGCCGGCCTCACCGCGCCACGCGGCAATCGATGGAAATGACCGTGGGCATGCTTCATCGCATTATTCGCGCGCTGCTTAACGAGAACTGGCGGCCTCGCGAGGTTCACTTCATGCACGCACCACCGCGCAGCCGGCGCTTTCATCGACAGTTCTTCGGTTGCGAAGTTCGATTCGATTCCGATTTTGATGCGATTCTGTGCTCGGCCGACGACATGAACCGCATTATTCCCACGGCGCACCCTGCGATAGCCAGCTACGTGGAAAGGCGGATCGAACTGATCGCCGCGCGACCGGAGAGCCCGGACGAGAAGGTCCGCGAACTGGTGCGATCGCTGCTGCCGGACGGCAACTGCACGATCGAGCTCGTCGCGCAGCATCTCGGCTGCGACCGCCGCACCGTCCATCGCCGCCTGTCCGAACAGAGCACGAGCTTCTCCGCGATTCTCGACGCCGAACGTGCCGACATTGCGATGCGGCTGATCGAAGACGGCAGCCGCCCCCTGAAGGAGATCGCGGGGCTGCTGGGCTTTTCGGCGCAGAGCGCACTGGCGCGGTGGTTTCGCGGCAAGTTTCATTGCAGCATCAGCGAGTGGCGCGGCGACGATCGCCGCCGCGCGGTGACGGCGCTGCCGCGCTGGTAGTCCCGTGCTCTCGCCGGATCAGGCGGCGCGCACCGTATTCAGGAACTTGCCGACTTCGAGCTTGAGACGATTGCTGTCGCCCGACAGCGACTGCGCGGCCGACAATACCTGCACGGACGCCGACCCGGTTTCGCTGGCGCCCTGCCGCACATCGGCGATATGGGCGCTGACTTGCGTGGTGCCGAGCGCGGCCTGCTGCACGTTGCGCGAAATTTCTTGTGTCGCCGCGCCCTGCTCCTCGACCGCCGCCGCAATGGTCGACGAGATTTCGGACAGCTTTTCGATCGTGCCGCTGATTTCCCTGATGGCGGTTACCGACATGCCGGTCGCCGACTGGATATCGGCGATCTGCCGGCCGATGTCGCCGGTCGCCTTGGCGGTCTGCTCCGCCAGCGCCTTCACTTCGGAGGCCACCACCGCAAAGCCGCGGCCGGCCTCGCCGGCACGCGCCGCCTCGATCGTCGCGTTCAGGGCGAGCAGATTTGTCTGACCGGCAATGGAGTTGATCAATTCGACGACGTCGCCGATGCGCGACGCCGCATTCGACAATTCCACGACGCGGTTGTTGGTTTCATACGCCTGCGTGACCGCCTCATTGGCCATGCGCGCCGAGTCCTGGACCTGGCGGCTGATCTCGTTCACCGACGACGACAGTTCCTCGGTGGCCGATGCCACCGACTGCACGTTGGTGGCCGCTTCCTCGGAAGCGGCCTCGACCATGGTGGACAGTTCCTGCGAGCGGGCCGCAGTCGTGGTCAGCGCACCGGCCGAAGCTTCGAGTTCGGTGGAGGCGGACGATACCGTCTCGACGATCTCGCCGACCGCGCCTTCGAACGCATCCGCCATCCGGATCATGGCCACCTTGCGCTGCTCGGCCACGATCCGCTCCTGCTTCGCTTTTTCCTCGGCCTCTTCGCGCGCCTTGCGTTCAGCATTGACCTTGAACGTCTCGACCGCCTGGGCGATGTCGCCGATCTCGTCGCGCCGGCCAAGGCCGGGCAGCACGACGGCGAAATTGCCGTTGGCAAGCTCGATCATCGCCGCGGTCATCGCCGACAGCGGTTTTGAGACCGAGCGGCCGATGAACAGGCCGGCGCCCATCACGAGCACTGCGATCAGCCCGATCGCGATCTCGATCGAGCGCTGGATGCCGTCACGCTCGGCAACGTTGGAACGTTCGGCGTCGGCCCTGATGTCGTTGACGGCCTTCGAGACCGCGTCGATCACCGGTTCGATCGACGAAAACGCCTCCGACATCGCCTTCAATTCCGCCGCGAGCGCCAGCGCCTGTCCCATCCAGGCCTGGAAGTCGCGCTGATAATCCGCGAGTTTCTGCTTCAGTTCGGCCTTTGCGGCTGCCGGAATATCCGCTCTATCGACACCGGCGATGAACTCACCATTGCGCTTCTTCATGTCCTCGCCGTATTTGGGATCCCGGCGCAGCATGAAATCCTTTTCGTGGCGGCGCATCGTCAGCATCGTGACGAGCAGCATCGGTTCGGCAAGCTTGTCCACCCGCGATTCGATGTCGTGCACCGACGCGCGCAGGCGCCCTTCGAGGCCCGATTTCTCGTCGAGACCGAGCTGGCGCTTCTGTTCGACCACGGCCGCAAAATGCGTCTGGTACTTCTTCAGCGACGCATTCATCGCATCGATCTGGCGCGCGAGATCGGCCTTGCCGATGGCTGCGACCTTGCCGCGCATAATGTCGATGTCGGTGGCAACCGCCTTCGATATCTCGACCTGGCTTCCCGCCTTCCTGATATCGTTGCGCAGCAGGAAGTCTTTCTCGGCCCGGCGGCCTTCCAGCAGTTCGACCTCGATCTTGCGGTTCAGCTCGGCGATGTTGCGCGCATTGTCGGCGGCGTCACGAAAGACGGCTATCGCGCGCTCGCCATAAAGATGGATGGCGCCGATCAGGACGACGCCAACAACGCCGATCGCTCCGATGGCAATGATCTTGTGAGTCAAACGTAAACTGAAAAGCCGCATGCCGAGTCCCTGGAAATGAGTTCGAGGAAATGCACAGGCTTTAAGTGTGGGTTGCATTGCTGCAACTTTTAGTAAAATTCAAAGCACGTAGGATTACGTGATTTGTGACACGTAATCCTAGCTACGTGCATAAGACAGGCGAACTGTGGACCAAATGCACAAAGTTTGTTCAGGCAGGCTCGAGGCGGCTCCCGGGCGAACCTCGACCTGACCGTCGAGATTCGCTTCGCGTTGGAGGCTCAGAACACCAGGGCCTTGGCCTGCTTGACCTGCGGCAGCGACTGCACTTTCGCCAAAACGTCGGCCGGCATGGAACCGTCGATCTCGACCAGCGCGATGGCATCACCGCCCTGCTTGACGCGGCCGAGATGGAAGGTCGCGATGTTGAGCTTGGCGTCGCCGAGCAGGCCGGCAAAGGCGCCGATGAAGCCGGGCTTGTCCTCGTTGGTCACGTAGATCATCGACTTGCCGAATTCAGCGTCGACGCGGATGCCCTTGATGTCGACGAGGCGCGGCTTGCCGTCGGCGTACACCGTACCCGATACCGAGCGCTCCTGGCGTTCGGTGGTGACGGTGACCGTGATCAGGCTTTCATAGTCGCTCTGCGCCGCGCGCACGATCTCGTCGACCACCATGCCGCGCTCCTTTGCGACAACCGGCGCGGAGACGACGTTGACGTCGCCGAGCATCGGCCGCAGCAGGCCCGACAGCACCGCCGAGGTGATCGCCTTGATCTTCATTTCGGCGACGTGTCCCTCATAGGTGATCTCGACCTTGAGGATTCCGCTCTCGGTGAGCTGGCCGGCGAACGAGCCGAGCTTCTCGGCGAGTTCGATGAACGGCTTCAGCTTCGGCGCTTCCTCCGCCGTGATCGACGGGAAGTTGACCGCGTTCGAGATCGCGCCGGTCAGCAGATAATCCGACATTTGCTCGGCGACCTGCAGCGCGACGTTTTCCTGCGCTTCGGTGGTGGAAGCGCCGAGATGCGGCGTGCAGATCACGTTGGGATGGCCGAACAGTACGTTCTTGGTGGCAGGCTCCTCGACGAACACGTCGAAGGCGGCGCCCGCGACGTGCCTGGAATTGAGCGCATCGACCAGCGCCTGCTCGTCGACGAGGCCGCCGCGCGCGCAATTGATGATGCGGACGCCCTTCTTCATCTTCGCGATCGCAGAAGCATCGATGATGTTGCGGGTTTTCTCGGTCAGCGGGGTGTGCAGCGTGATGAAATCGGCGCGCTTGAGCAGCTCGTCCAGTTCGACCTTCTCGACGCCGATGTCCTTGGCGCGCTCCGGCGACAGGAACGGATCGAACGCGATCACCTTCATGCGCAGGCCGAGCCCGCGGTCGGCGGCGATCGAGCCGATATTGCCGCAGCCGATCACGCCCAGCGTCTTGCCGGTGATCTCGACGCCCATGAAGCGGTTCTTTTCCCACTTGCCGGCCTGGGTCGAGGCGTCGGCCTGCGGAATTTCGCGCGCCAGCGCCAGCATCAAGGTGATGGCATGTTCGGCGGTCGTGATCGAATTGCCGAACGGCGTGTTCATCACGATGATGCCCTTGGCGGTGGCCGCGGGAATCTCGACATTGTCGACGCCGATGCCGGCGCGGCCGATCACCTTGAGCCTGGTCGCCTTCTCGATGATCTTGGCGGTTGCCTTGGTCGCGGAGCGGATCGCAAGGCCGTCATAATTGCCGATGATCTCGGCAAGCTTGTCCTTGTCCTTGCCGAGGTTGGGCTGGAAGTCGACCTCGACGCCGCGATCCTTGAAAATCTGCACCGCAGCGGGAGACAGCGCGTCGGAAATGAGAACTTTGGGTTTGGACATCTGGGTTCTGCCTTCGATCTAATCTTGGATCCAATCTTGGATCTAATGGAGGAAGCCGCCCTTGGCGGCGGTGACGGGAATTCCGGTGCGCAAGGTCACGGCGATCGGGCTGCCATCGAGCGGCATGGCGTCGAGCATGCGGCCGCCGAGGATATCGCCGACCAGGGCGCGGCTGATTGCTTCGCGAACCTCCAGCCACGGTCCCGAACAATCGACGCCCAGCATCCAGCTTTGCTCGGGCTGACCGCTGCGCTGCGCCAGCATCAGCCAGGCGCCGCGGATCGCTTTCAGGCCGGCAAATTCGCGCGCCAGCGCCTCGATCAGGGCCGCCGGAATTTCCTTCGGCTGTGCCAGCATGACCTGTTCCGGCGCCGTGCTCGCGACGGTCTGCGGCCCGGCCATATCGAACTCGCCTGCGAGCAGCCGCGTCACCTCGCCGGGCGTAAAATCCTTGCCGTAGTCGGAGCCGGGATTGAGCACGAACGGCGCACCGGGATAGCGCGCGAACAGGTCGCGCACCCGCTCCGGCACCGCGACGTGGTCTTGGCGATACCAGGCCTGCGCCCGCGAGCGCGCCGTAAAGAATGGAATCAGCTTTTGCTCGCCGCGCACCGCGCTCGGCAGAGTCATCTTCGTGCCTTCGGGAATGACGGCGTTGCCGTCAGGCCCCGACGTGATCGGACCGTCGGGAACCAGCACCAGGACGATCTGGGCGTCCATCAATGCGCGCGCGAAAGCCGGCCGCGCGGCCGGCTCCGCCGATGCACGCACCAGCAGACGTTCGATATCGTTTTCGGGTTCGAACATGGGATGGCCTGTGAAAGATGTTGCCGTGCGGAGCATCCGCACGGCCGAACTTCACGTTGCCTGTCAGGCAGCCGCGTCTCAGGCGGCTTTGGGCAGCGCAGCCTTGGTCTCGGCGAACGCCCAGTCGACCCACTGCGTCAGCAATGCGACGTCGGAGGCCTCCACCGTGGCGCCGCACCAGATCCGCAGGCCCGCGGGCGCATCGCGGTAATAGGCGAAGTCGTAACCGGCGCCTTCCTTCTCCACCAGCGCGACCAGTTTCTTGGAGAATTCGGCCTGCGCGTCCGCGGTCAGCGAGGTGATCGCGGGATCGGTGAACTTCAGGCACACCGAGGTGTTGGAGCGGATCGCCGGATCCTTCGCCAGGAAATCGATCCACGGCGTCTTCGCCTTCCAGTCGGCAATCGCCTTCGTGTTGGCGTCGGCGCGCGCGATCAGGGCCTTGAGGCCGCCGATCGACTTCGCCCAATTCAGCGCATCGAGATAATCCTCGACGCACAGCATCGACGGCGTGTTGATGGTCTCGCCTTCGAAGATGCCTTCATTGAGCTTGTTGCCCTTGGTCAGGCGGAAGATCTTCGGCAGCGGCCAGGCCGGCTTGTACGTCTCCAGCCGTTCCACCGCGCGCGGCGAGAGGATCAGCATGCCATGCGCGGCCTCGCCGCCCAGCGCCTTCTGCCAGGAGAACGTCACCACATCGAGTTTTGCAAAGTCGAGCGGCTGCGCGAAAGCGGCCGACGTCGCGTCGCAAATCGTCAGGCCTTCTCGCTTGGCGCTGATCCAGTCGGCGTTCGGCACCCGCACGCCTGAAGTCGTGCCGTTCCAGGTGAATACGACGTCGGAGGCCTGGTCGACCTTGGAGAGGTCGGGAAGCTCGCCATAACCGGCGTGCAGCTTGGTGACGTCCTTGAGCTTCAATTCCTTGACGATATCGCTGACCCAGCCCTCGCCGAAGGATTCCCAGGCGATGGTGGTGACGGGGCGCGCACCGAGCAGCGACCACAGCGCCATTTCGACCGCGCCGGTATCCGACGCCGGCACGATGCCGATCTTGTAATCGGCCGGAACTTCAAGCACTTCGCGCGTCAGTTCGATCGCGAGTTTGAGCTTGGCCTTGCCGATCTTCGCGCGATGCGAACGGCCGAGGGCAGCATCCTTGAGATTTTGGGGGGCCCAGCCGGGGCGCTTGGCGCAGGGGCCGGAGGAGAAATGCGGCACGTTCGGCCGCGATGCGGGCTTCGCAACGGTCATGATCTATCCTTCCAGATAGTAAGCCTCCCGTTGGGGGGAGGTGTCCCGCCGCGGTAATTATGGGAATCGCGCCCGATCGTCAAGGAACTTCGGCGGAATCGGGCGATATCTCGCCTTCACACGCGAGTGATGTCTCTTCAGCGGCCGGCAATGCCGCAAGCTGATCGAGCAGTTCGGCGGCCTCCGTCACCAGCCTTGCCGCCTGACGCCGGCTCGAAACCTTGATGATGCTCTTCTCATCGGCCTTCACGACATACTCTTGCCCGACGCGGACGATCGAAAACTTCTTCATCTGGAATCCCCAAGCTGCCCACGCCCCATGGGAGACGTCGACATAGCCGAGACCTTCCTCTCCGTAAAATCACGGACCGCCGTGTAGTTTATCGGCTGTTAACCCGATCGCAGAATGACGGCGTTCGCGCGCCCTGGCGGCACACGCGATGCGATTGCGTGCATCAGAATCGCATCGTCATACCGATGTGGCTGCGTGCGAATCCCAGCCGCTCGTAAAATCGCTGCGCATCGACGCGCGTGTGATGCGTCAGCAGTTCCACCAGCTTGCAGCCCTTGCCGCGCGCCTCGGTTAGCGCCCAATGCACCATCTGTTCGCCGATGCCGCGGCTTCGACATTGTTTCGACACGCGAACGTCCTCGATCAGGCCGCGCGAAGAACCCTGCGAACTCAATCCCGGCAGGATGCATAGCTGGAGGCAACCGACGACAGCCCCCTCCTCGTCCTCGGCGACGATCAGCTTGATATTCGGATCGCGCGCAAGCCGATCGAAGGCGTCGAAATAGGATTGCGGCAACGGATCCTCGATCCGCTCGCGGGAGCCGCCGAGCGGATCGTCCGCCAGCATGGCGACGATGATGCCGACGTCCTCGCGGCGCGTCGGGCGAATGGTGACCTTCGAAACGGCAGTCATGGCAATTCCTGGTGAGTTCAACGCGCCGGTTGAAGACCGAGCGTTTTCTCGGCTTCGCCAACCCAGCGGCGTACGGCGGGATGACGATCGAGGTCGAAGCCGCCCTCATGCGCCACGCGGGTATAGGCCAGCAGCGAGACATCGGCGAGCGAGATGGTATCGCCGACCAGGAAGCGGGTTCCGGCGAGATGCTGCTCGAGCTGGCCGAGCGCGACATAGCCGCGTTTGACCAGGTTCGGATCGAGTTCGGAAACCGGTTTTCCCAGATACACGGTATGGAAGCGGCACACCGCCACGTAGGGCTCGTGACTGTTCTGCTCCCAGAACATCCACGCATCCATTTGCGCGGCACGATAGGCGTCGCCGGGGATGAGATCGCTGCCCGCCGCCAGATAGCGGATGATGGCATTGGATTGCGCCAGCGCACGACCGTCGTCGAGCTCGACGGTCGGCACCTGGCCCCAGTCGTTCAATTTGAGAAATTCCGGCGTCCGGCTGCCACCCTTGATGGTGTCAACCTCGATCCAGTGATAGGGCCGCGCGAGATAATCGCACACCCATTTCACCTTGAGGCAATTGCCGGAATTGGTGTCGCCGTAGATATTCATGCGCCGCTCGCGTTACGGCGCCACTGCACCAGCCTGCGGCAACTCTGTCAACGGCAGCAGCGCCGACGCTGCCTGATGCTGGATCAGAATTTATAGCCGATGCCGGCGCGCACGGTGTTGATGTTGGATTCGACGTCCGACGTCACGCGGCGATATTCATATTCCGCGCGGACGAACAGCCCGCCGACCAGCATCACGTCGAGACCGGCGCCCACACTGTAGCCGTACACCAGCTTGGTCTTGCTGGCGGCGGTCGTCGGCGGCAGCAACGGATTCGGAAACGCCGAGACGCTGCGATCGATGGTCTGCGTACCCATGCCCGTGCCGGCAAACAGATACGGCATGAAGCATCCCATCACATAGCCGCCGCGAATGCGCAGCGAGCCGAAGTCGGTGAGCCTCACGATCGCCGTCGAATTGGTCAGGCTCTGCAGCGTGACGTTGTCGGCCTGGTATCTCAGGCCGACCGAATTCGTGATCGAGCGGATTCCGTCGTGGATGTAGTTGGCCTCGAGGCCGATGACGACGTCTTCCCACTGTGAATTGTATCCGGCAAAACCGCCGAAGCCCGTGGTGTTGCTGTGTGCGCTGCCGAGCGGCTGCCAGTTGTAGCCCACGTTGTTCGGAGGAATGAACGTGGACTGCAGGTCGCTGTTTGCGCTGCCCGCCACCTTGGAGGTGACCGAACCGTAGCCGGCCTGGCCGCCGACATAGTAGCCCTGCCAGTTGGCCCTGCTGTTGCTCAAGCCCTCGGTCATGCTGCCGCGGAGGAACGGCAAGTCGGGCATATCCGCCGCCTGCGCGCCGGTCACCGCGCCGCACATCACCGCCACCAGCAAAAATCGACGCATCGCAACACTCCATCCAACTCGAACTTGGCGATGATCATCGCCTGTTAACCTTAACCAATCGTTTTCGCGGGCTCGATTGACGCCCGATGTCGGCAGAAAAAAGCCGGCGTCTGCCGCAGCGCGCGTCAAACGAAAACGGCGCGGGAAAATCCCGCGCCGTTCACAGCCGTTAACGATTGATCGTCCGGATTAACCTTTGCGCATCAGCGGCGGCGCGTAGACCTGCGGGCTGGTCAGATCCCAGCGTACGCCGAGCTTGAGGTCATGCGAGGTGATGTTCTTGAAGGTCATCGGATTGTTGACGTTGTTGACGCCATCGAAGGTGCGGAGGTCGCCGGTCAGACCGTCGCCCATGTCGAGATAGCGATAGGCCAGTTCGACGGTGAAGTTCGGCGTAACCTTGTAGGCGAGACCGGCGTGAACCGCCCAGGCCAGGTTCCACTTGGCGACGCTGTCACCATAGGCGAGACCGGGAAGCGCGCCGCCACCGTTGTTGGCGATGCTCTGATCGGTGAAGCCGTTGATCGCAACCCGCGCGCCGCCGACGCCGGCGCCGATGAACGGGGTGATGCACCACCAGGTGCCGAGGTCGACATAGGCGTTGGCCAGAACGACCCACTCGTTCTTGGTGGCGTGATAGGTGTCGGTGCCGACGCCGCCCGGATAGGTGATGCGGTCGGTGCCGAAGAACTGCGAGTTGCCGCGGTATTCACCGGTGACGTCAGCGCGGAACCAGTTGTTGACCTTGTAACCGACGCCGAGGCCGAAGATGCCGGCGCTGTTGAAGTTGTTGGTCTGGACCGACGATGTGTTGCCGGCGTCGAGCACGTTGTTCAGGCGATCGACACGCTGGTTGCTGAAGCCGATATCGCCACGCAGATACCAGCCACCGAAGTCTTCAACGACCGGGGCCGGCGCGTAAGCCGGAGGGGGAGGCGCAATCGCCATGTCGGCCGCGAAGGCCGCCGAAGACAACAGAGTGGCCGCACCGGCGGCAACGAGAAACTTAACGCTACGCATTTGCTTCGTCCTTTTGTCCGGTGAGGTCATCTGCAAAAGACCTCACTTCAAAAACTCACGGGCGGACGATGCCATCAAATGTTTAAGCGGCACTTAACCCTAATTTTTAAGGTTGATAATCCGTGACGATTTCTCCTCGCACCTCATTGCAGCGCGAATGACGCTGCATTTACCGCAGAAAAAAGCGGCGGAACCGTCATACATCCTAACGATGTATTGACGGACGCGCGGCCCTCGCCTGCGATGTTAAGATCTTGTTGACGCGAACGCTGCGTCACGCCCGTGGCTGCTAGCGCAGCACTTTCGGCATCTTCGGCAGGAACACCGCGAGCAGCCCGAGCGCCGGCAGAAACGCGCAGAGGTGGTACACGAAAGCGATGCCGGTGTGGTCGGCCAGCTTGCCGAGCACGGCGGCGCCAAGTCCGCCGATGCCGAAGGCGACGCCAAAGAACACGCCCGAGATCATGCCGAAGCGATGCGGCATCAATTCCTGCGCGAACACGATGATCGACGACGTCGCTGACGAGAGGATGAGACCGATGAACACGGTCAGGACCGCACTGCCGACCAGACCGGCATAGGGCAGCGCCAGCGTGAACGGCAACGCGCCGAGAATCGAGAACCACAGGACGTATTTGCGGCCGTAGCGATCGCCGAGCGGCCCGCCGAAAAAGGCGCCCACCGCGTTGGCGGCGAGGAAGATGAAGAGATAGATCTGCGCGGCCTGCGTCGATATCTGAAACTTGTCGATCAGATAGAAGATGTAATAGCTCGACAGGCTCGACACGTAGAGCTGCTTCGAGAGCAGCAGCGCGACCAGCACCGCGAGCGCAATCCTGACGCGCCTCGAATCCGGATGATCCGGATGACGCTCGATCACGGCGGTTTTCCTCGCAGCGATCTGCGGCTTGTACCAGACGCCGATGCGCCACAGGATCACGATCGCCAGAAACGCGATCGACGAGAACCAGGCAATCGAGGGCTGGCCGAACGGCACCACGATCAACGCCGCCAGCACCGGTCCCATCGACGTGCCGAAACTGCCGCCGAGCTGAAACACGGATTGTGCGAACCCGTAGCGACCGCCGGAAGCCAGCCGCGCGATCCGCGCTGACTCCGGGTGAAATACCGCCGAGCCCAGCCCGACCAGCGCCGCCGCGATCAGGATGACCGGGTACTGCTGCGCGACGCTGAGCAGCAACAGGCCAAAGAACGTAAAGCCCATGCCGAGCGCGAGCGAGAACGGTTGCGCCTTCTTGTCGGTGAAATGCCCGATCAGCGGCTGCAGCAGCGATGCGGTGAACTGGAACGCCAGCGTGATCAAGCCGATCTGCGCGTAGTCGAGCGCATAGGCGTCCTTGAGGATCGGATAGACCGACGCGATCAGGGATTGCATGGTGTCGTTGAGGAAGTGCGAGAAGCTGATGCCGGTCAGCACGACGTAGGCCGGGCCTGTAACCGCAGCCTTTGCAGCCAGTCCGGGCGCCGCGTCCGGCACAACGACCGGTGCGGTCAGCGTTTCCTCAGAGACAATGACGGGCTTGTTCAAGGGCGCATTCCCGAAAAAGGATTGGCGGACGGCAATACCTTTTTCTACGTGGCGCGAGCGATGGCGACCAGCAGCAATAGCCGATGGCAGCGATGCGTTGCTGCGCATCGCCGATCAGCCATCGCGCCGTCCTGGAATAAAGCTGGCTTATGCCGCCGCGGCGTGCCCGAGCGCGCTCACGATCTGGTCGACGACGTCCTCGACCAGGATGCGGTCGTCGCCCTCGCCCATCACGCGGATGACGGGCTCGGTGCCGGACGAGCGGACCAGCAACCGGCCATGGCCGTTGAGGCGCTTCTCGCCGTCGGTGATCGCCGATTTCACCTCGGCGTGGTCGAGCGGCTTGCCGCTGCGGTAGCGCACGTTCTTGAGGATCTGCGGCAGCGGATCGAAGCGGTGGCAGACTTCGGAGACCGGGCGGCGCAGCTTCTGCACCACGGCCAGCACCTGCAGCGCGGCGACGAAGCCGTCGCCGGTGGTGGCGTAGTCGGACAGGATGATGTGGCCCGACGGCTCGCCGCCGAGATTGTAGCCGTGCTTGAGCATCTGCTCGAGCACGTAGCGGTCGCCGACCGGCGTGCGCACCATGCCGAGGCCCTGGCTTTCGAGGAAACGCTCGAGGCCGAGGTTGGACATCACGGTGGCGACGATGCCGGGCTTGGCGAGGCGGCCGTCTTCCTTCCAGCTCTGCGCAATGACCGCGAGCAACTGGTCGCCGTCGACGACATGGCCGCGCTCGTCGACCAGGATGACGCGATCGGCGTCACCGTCGAGCGCAATGCCGATATCGGCGCGCATCTCGCGCACCTTTTTGGCCAGCGCTTCCGGCGCGGTCGAGCCGCAATCCTTGTTGATGTTGAAGCCGTCGGGCTCGATACCCATCGGGATGACGTCGGCGCCGAGCTCCCACAGCGCTTCCGGCACCACCTTGTAGGCGGCGCCATGCGCGCAGTCGATCACGACGCGCAGCCCGTCGAGCGACAGCTCACGCGGCAGCGTGCGCTTGGCAAATTCGATATAGCGGTCGTGGACGCCGTCGATGCGGCGGGCGCGGCCGAGGCTGGCGCTCTGCGCCAGATGGCGTTCGATCGGCTCGTCCAGCATCTGCTCGATCTGCTTCTCGACATCGTCGGACAGCTTGAAGCCCTGCGGGCCGAACAGCTTGATGCCGTTGTCCTCGAACAGATTATGCGAGGCGGAAATCATCACGCCGAGATCGGCGCGCATCGACTTGGTCAGCATCGCCACCGCCGGCGTCGGCATCGGGCCGAGCAGCAGCACGTCCATGCCGACCGAGGTGAAACCCGCCACCATGGCGTATTCGATCATGTAGCCGGACAGACGGGTATCCTTGCCGATCACGACGCGGTGGCGATGATCGCCACGCTGAAACACCAGCCCGGCCGCCTGCCCCACCTTGAGCGCGAGCTCGGGCGTGATCAGTCCATTGGCGCGGCCCCGAATCCCGTCGGTACCGAAATATTTGCGGCTCATGTAACCCCCAGCCATCCCGGACGATCAGGCCATCTGGCCACGAATCCCCGAACGCGCTCCATCGGAGCGTGCGGCGGTTATAATGCCTCAGCCGCTAAAATGGCTTCAAAAAATATGATGAATCATTACGGAACCGGCCGCCGACGCCGATTATAAGGGACTGTTATTGCTAGATATTCCCGGAGGCTGATCCGGCGGGGTCAGGGCCGGAACGGGTTTGCGGGCAGGATCCGGCGGAATTGGCCGGACCGGACGCCGGAAATACCCTCGCCGCACCGCGGCGGGCGGGATGCGATTTGGCGGGCCAACCAACCGTGCTAGATGACGGCCAGCGAGGAAATTCAACCGGGGGCCGGGACGTCCATGAAGCACATCACCTGCATTGAGGATCTGCGGCAGTTGCACAAGCGCCGCGTTCCCAAGGCGTTTTTCGATTACGCCGACCGCGGCTCCTACACCGAGGACACGCTGCGCGCCAATTCCGACGATTTGCAGCAGATCAAGTTTCGCCAGCGCATCCTGGTCGATGTCTCGAAGCGCGATCTCTC
>JAQSDT010000682.1 GCA_029946075.1 bacterium
CCGGACATGGGTGTCCTGGGGCCATTGGGGCGGTTTCGGGCTGCAACATACTGATTTTGGCCGTCGATGCCAGCGTTTTGCCGCCTTTTCGGGCGGGGTGCCCAAAGCGGCAAACGGGCCGAAATCGGCCGCTTATTTGCGAGCCGGGTCGGGAAAATTGACCGTTTTGGCGTTGTGTCCGGCGAAGGCGGGCGGGATCGAAAACTCCCCGGTTTTCAGGTCGTAGACGCAGCGCCAGTCCTCGACCCATGGCAACGGCGTTTCCTCGCCCTGGGCGTCGAAGTTGAGGCTGAGCGCGATGTAACGGTTGGGAGGCCAATGCTGCTTGAGCGCGGCGTAGTTGTCCTCCAGTCCCTTGATCAGATGCACCTGCACATGGCTGAGTGAGTCGTGGTCCTTGGCCTCGCGCTTGATTTCCCGGGCGACCGGCTGGCTGTAGAAATAGTCCCACGCCAGTTCGCCCAGCGGTTTTGCGGTCGCCGCCGCGAACTGATGGCCGCTGCGCCGGTACAGGAACAGCGTGTGGAAACCCGCGCCCGTCTTCTGCATGCGCACCAGCCACTGGCTGTCGGGGCTGAAACGGAATCCGGCGCGGTAGCCTGCAAGGTCAGTGTTTTCGCCGGGGTTGAGCAGTACGCCGCGGCGCTTCGGATCGAAGGCCCAGAACTGGTAGACCCAGTCATCGCTGGATTTGTCGACATACTGCTCGATGCGCACCTGGCCATCGGGAGAGGTGGATTTCTCGTCGGCGACGCGTTTGAATTTGCTGCCGGGACCGGCGGCGCCGGCCGGCGCCGCGGCGAGGCACGCCAGCAGAAGCAGCGCCGCTTTTCCAAAACGATAATCCGACATGTCCAGTTCCTGCTGCCAACTCTCGGCATTGGACTGGCCAGCAGGCTACAAGGTTCAGCGCGGCCAGACTCGCGCCGATGGACAAGGGCGGTGTCTTTCGACATGAAGGAAACGGCTGCGCGCGGTCGGCGGCCGCGCCGGTAGTCGGGTATGAATTTTCGTAAGAATAGTTGAACGATATCAATGGCGTTGGACGGTTCATGAACGATTCTGTTCGCATCGAAGGCGCGGTTCGGCGGACGGTTCGATGAGCGGAATCGCTCAACCCTCGCCATGGTGGTCGGCAAGCCGGCATGCCGACCGCAGGCCGTTTCTGATGGCGCGGGCCACGATTACCAGGGCGGTGCGGGGCTGGTTCGATGAGCAGGGATTTGCCGAGGTCGAGACCGGCATCCTGCAGGTCTCGCCCGGTAACGAGACGCATCTGCATGCGCCACGCACCGAACTGACGCGCGGCGATGGAACCCGCGCGACGCGTTACCTGCGAACCTCGCCGGAATTCGCCGCCAAGAAATTGCTGGCCGCAGGTGAAGCGCAGATATTCGAATTCGCGCGCGTGTTCCGCGACCGCGAGCGCGGGGATCTGCATCTGCCCGAATTCACGATGCTGGAATGGTACCGCGCCGGCGCCGGCTATGACGCCATCATGGCCGATACCATCGTGGTGATTGCGCACGCCGCGCAGGCGACCGGCATCGGGACGTTTTCGTTTCGCGGCAAGCGCGCGGACCCCTTTGCCGATCCGGAACTGCTGACGGTGGCGCAGGCGTTCGAGCGCTTTGCCGGCATCGATCTGCTGGCCACGATTGCGGATGGGGAAGGTGATCGCACGGCGCTCGCCGAGGCCGCAAAGGCGCGTGTCCGTATCAGCGACGACGACACCTGGTCGGACATTTTCAGCAAGGTGCTGGTCGAGCACGTCGAGCCGAACCTCGGGCAGGGGCAATTGACCGTGCTGTTCGAATACCCTTCGCCGGAAGCGGCCCTGGCGCGGACCAAGGGCGCCGATCCCCGCGTTGCCGAACGGTTTGAGGTCTATGCCTGCGGGGTCGAACTTGCCAACGGGTTCGGCGAGCTGACCGACGCCGCCGAGCAGCGCCATCGCTTCACCGCCGCCATGGACGAGAAGGAGCGGCGCTACGGCGAGCGTTATCCGCTCGACGAGGATTTTCTCGCCGCAGTCGCCGCGATGCCGCCGTCCAGTGGCGTCGCGCTCGGCTTTGACCGGCTTGTGATGCTGGCCAGTGGTGCGCTGCGGGTCGATCAGGTGGTATGGACACCACCGGCAGGTGAGGCATGAACCGGATCGATCCCAAACTGGCGGCGACCTTGCGGCAGCCCGCCGAACTGATCGAGCGCGGGCTGGCACAGACGGCCGATCTGGCCGACCTCGAACGGGTCGCCGCGCGCTATGCGATTGCGGTGACGCCCGAGATTGCCGGACTGATCGACCCGGAAAATCCGGATGATCCGATCGCGCGGCAGTTCATTCCGAGCGCGCTGGAACTCATCAGCACACCGGGGGAAGATGCCGATCCGATCGGCGATGACGCGCATTCGCCGGTCGCCGGCATCGTGCACCGTTATCCCGACCGGGTGCTGTTCAAGCTGGTGCACGTTTGCGCCGTCTATTGCCGGTTCTGTTTCCGCCGCGAAATGGTCGGGCCGGGCAAGGCGACGGCATTGCCGGAAGGCGCCTACCGCGATGCGCTGGACTATATCCGCGGGCACGCCGAAATCTGGGAAGTCATCCTGACCGGCGGCGATCCCCTGATGCTGTCGCCGCGCCGTCTCGCGGAGATCATGGCCGACCTTGCCGCCATCGATCACGTCAAGATCGTGCGGTTGCACACCCGCGTTCCGGTCGCCGCGCCGAAGCGCGTTGATGCCGACATGGTCCGCGCGTTGCGGGTCGCGGGCGTGGCAACGTGGGTCGCCGTGCATGCCAATCACCCGCGCGAACTGACCGTCGAGGCCCGCGCTGCCTGCGCGCGCCTGACGGATGCCGGCATTCCCCTGGTGAGCCAGTCGGTGCTGCTGCGCGGCGTCAACGATGATGCTGCGACGCTGGAGGCGCTGATGCGGGTCTTCGTCGAATGCCGGATCAAGCCCTATTACCTGCACCATGGCGATCTCGCGCCAGGCACGGCGCATCTGCGGACCACGATTGAAGCGGGACAGGAACTGATGCGAGGCCTGCGCGGCCGCGTTTCGGGCCTGTGCCAGCCGGATTACGTGCTCGATATTCCCGGCGGTCACGGCAAGGCGCCGATCGGCCCGAATTATTTGTCGCATCCGAATTCAGGGGAACGTGAACTATCCTCTGAATCGAAGTATCGTATCGTCGATTATTGCGGCGACGTTCACCTCTATCCGCCGAAGCCGTGATCCGGCGATGACGGAGGAAGGCGAAAGGAAACCGGAGCCGCAGGAAGACGAGGGCAATCGCGGGGTCCAGAACGCGGTCATGCTCGGCTTCTTCGTGGCGCTGGTGGCAGCCGGGATCTGGCTGCTCGCCACCATGGCCGATGTACGAAAGGCGCAGGACTGCGCCGGGCAGGGGCGGCGCAATTGCGCGACGATCGATGTTCCTGTGCGGCTCGACAGATAACGAGGCGGGAGAACCGGGATGCAAAAGACAGTATTGGCGATGGCGCTGATGGTTCTGGTCGGAGGCGCGGATGCCCTCGCACAGGGCGCTTCATCCGTTCCGAAGAATTCCGGCGCCACGGGCACCACAGGCGCACAGGCGCCGGTCGGTCACCGGCAGCCGCGACCGACCGACCTGCCGAACCAGAAGAATCTGAGCGATCCGAACGATCCGCTCAGCAAGGAAAACGCAGCGCTCGACAAAAAGATCAAGAGCATCTGCCGCGGCTGCTAGGTTTCGCTTCATCGAAGCGCGAGCAGGGTCCGCGCATGCGGGCCCTGCTTGCTGCATGTGCGGTCACGAGATCAGGCCGTCCGCTCCTGCAGGCCACGTTCACGCGCATTGCGGCGCTTTTCCACGGCATCGGCAAGCAGCTTCAACGATGATACCGTCGTGTCCCAGTCGATACAGCCATCGGTGATGCTCTGGCCGTAGGTCAAGGGCTTGCCCGGCACGACGTCCTGGCGGCCGGCGACCAGATTGCTCTCGATCATGACGCCGGTGATGCGCTGCTCGCCATCCGCAAGCTGCTGCGCGATATCGGCGACGACCAGCGGCTGGTTCTCCGGCTTCTTGGCGCTGTTGGCGTGGCTGGTGTCGATCATGAGACGTGAAGAGACACCGGCACGCGCGAGTTCGACGCCAGCGGCATCGACGCTGGCGCGGTCGTAATTCGGCTTGCTGCCGCCGCGCAGGATGATGTGGCAGTCCTCGTTTCCCGTGGTGGCCGCAATCGCCGAGCGGCCGCCCTTGGTGACCGCCATGAAATGATGCGGGTGCGAGGCCGACTTCACGGCTTCGGCGGCGATACGGACATTGCCGTCGGTGCCGTTCTTGAAGCCGACCGGGCACGACAATCCCGACGCCAGTTCGCGGTGGATCTGGCTCTCGGTCGTGCGCGCGCCGATTGCCGCCCACGCCACGAGATCGGCGATGTATTGCGGCGTCGTCATGTCGAGGAATTCCGCGCCGGCCGGCAAGCCGAGATTATTCACCGCCGAGAGCACGTTGCGGCCGAGCCGCAGGCCCTTGTTGATGTCGAAGCTGCCGTCGAGATCGGGATCGTTGATCAGGCCCTTCCAGCCGACGGTGGTGCGGGGCTTCTCGAAATAGACGCGCATCACGATTTCGAGCTGGCCGGCGAGTTCCTCGCGCAGCGCGACGAGGCGCTCGGCGTATTCGATGGCAGCGGCGGGATCGTGGACCGAGCAGGGGCCGACCACGACCAGCAGGCGGTCGTCGGTGCCATGGAGAATGGCGTGGATGGCGTTGCGCGCGGCCATCACGACACGGGTGGCAGTCAGCGTGCGCGGGATTTCCCGCATCACCTCTTGTGGCGTGCTCAGTTCTTTCAGTTCGCTAATTCGAAGGTCGTCGGTGGTGCTCAACACGGCTCTGGCTCCTGGTTTGTGCGGAACCTGCCGGCCAATAAAAAAGCCGCCAGGTTTGGCGGCTGTTTGGACTTTGTGCGTCAATTCATCAGATTGAGCGCGATCCTCCCACCGCCAGCGAGCTGTCGTAGCTAAAGTACCAATAGTTGCTGGTGGCGATCATGATCATGGCGGGCTCTATAGCCGAGGTTTTGGGGCTTGTCATCCCCAAATCGGCAACAGTCGGCGTCAGGAATTGCGCGCGGCGAGCGCCATGCCCACCAGCGAGGCGCCGCCCAGCACGAGATTGATGCCGACGAGCAGGCCGATCGCCCACTCGGCCGAGCCGGGAAGCCCGGCAACGATCAGGCCCGCGATCACGATGTCCATCAGCCCCGACACCAGCAGCCACGACCAGCGCCCGGACAATTCGCGGCGGTGCTCCAGCGCGTACATGATCGACGTGACGCCTTCCGCGAGGAAGTAGGCGCCGACCACGATGGTAAGGGTGAGAACGCCCTGCATCGGCCGGGCGAGCAGGAGGAGCCCTGCGAGGACGGCGAGCGCCGCCGAAAACAGCGACCACCAGAAGCCCGGCATCTGCCGTGCCCAGAAGGTCGCGACCAGTCCGGCGATACCGCTGATCAGGAACATCCAGCCGAGGAAAATGGTGACGGCAAGGCTCGCCAGCGGCGGCACGATCATCGCGGCGAGGCCAAGCACGGCGAGCACGATGCCTTCGAACAGGAAGGCCTTCCAGTGCGCCTTCACCGTCGCGCCCATCTCCGATTGCAGCTTCTCGATGTCGTGCGGAAGGGTCATTGGCAACTCCCGGAGCCGGCGGCGTCGAAGGAGCCGCCAATATAGCGTGCGTCCGGTCTGCGGGTAAAATTTGTTCGCAGGGCCACTTGAGCGAAATCAACGACGGTCGAACGAACTTCAGCTCGATCCCGGCGCGGATGAGAAGCCTTCCGAGGTGGTTCGCATCCGGTTGCGGCCGAAGACATAGATGGCCGACGTTGCCGCCAGCAGCGCCAGCCCGATCAGGATCGAGGTGAGGCCGAGCGGGATCAGCACCAGCGAGACGTTGCGATCCGGATTGACGAACCAATGGTGCAGCGACGTTAACAGGAACGCGACGCCGGCAAAGCCTGCGCCGGCGCCCACCAGCAACAGCGCCCACATTCGGCGGAGCTGGCTCAGGCGTTCGCGCGCCAGCTCGGTGCGCGGCGCGTGGTGACGGCCGACGCGCCGCACCAGCCTGACCGCAAATCCGATCGAGCTGAATCCAATGATCAGACTCGTGGCCCCCAGCAGCATGCGGATGGTGGGGCCGAGTTCGGGGTGTTTCTGCAGGATCAGCAGCGGAAAATCGAACGCGGCATGCAGCGCGACGGGCGCAAGCAGCGCCAGCAGCCAGCTCGAGATGCGCGCCCAGTCGCGGTTGTGCCGGTTGGCGCCCAGCGCCGTGCCGGCGCGCGCGATCGCGATATACGCGCCTGCGATGATGCCGAGCGCGCCGTGAAACGGCACCGTCAGGACGCTGCGCAAGGCTGCCAGCGAGCGCCACATATCGGCGTGCTGGACGAGGTAAGCGAGGTTTTCATAGGCGGCAAAGCCGAGGCCCGCAGCGGCGCCGTAGACCACGGTGTCCATCGGGTCGGCAAAACTGCGACGCCGCACCGGGATCGAAACCGCGATGATGACAAGCACCTTCACGATTTCCTCGGGGGCGGCGACGCCGAACACCGAACGGAGCCCCTGCGTCATCCAGGGATTGCCAGGCACGGCGAGGATCGCGGCAAAGGGGGCACGAGCTACCCCAAGAAGCGAAATGCTGGCGGCCCCCAGGACGAAGGCGAGCCACACCCGCGCCGGCGGCCCGGGGCGCTCGTCGGCCGCGATCACCAGCCAGAGCACCAATAGGGCCGGAGCAATGGCGGCGACGCCGAGCGAAGTGGGGAGGGCCTGGAGCAGCAGCATCGTCGTGGAGCTTTACCTCGTCTGGCCGAAAATGGCCGTAAATTCAGGTGCTTTGCAAGATGTTCTAACGCGACGAGTTGTCCCAAGCCAAGCCGCGATCCGGCCGCTGCTTGAAGATCGTCGGGACGACGAATCCACTGCGTCAGCGCGCGAGCAACCGCTTGCAGGCATCGACGAAGACTTCCGCGCCGGTGACGATGTCGGCGTCCGCCGTGTTCTCGGTCCAGTGATGGCTGATGCCGCCGATCGAGGGCACGAACAGCATGCCTGCCGGCATGATGGTGGCCAGCACCTGGGCGTCGTGGCCGGCGCCGCTTGGTATCCGGATCGATTTGCCCCCCGCACAGGCCAGGCTCGCAGCTTCAATGGCCTGCTGGATCGTGCCGTCCATCATTGCCGGCGCGCCGGTGCGAAGGCGCTCGACGGCGACGCTGCAGCGGCCAGCCGCGGTGACGTCGTCGGCCATCGTGCGCAGCAGATCCTCGAGGCGCGCGATGACGGACGGATCGTCGTCGCGGATCTGGAACAGCATCTCGGCGGCGCCCGGGATGATGCTGGGCGCGCCGGGATCGAGCGTGATGCGGCCGGTGGTCCAGACCGTGCGCGGGCCGCATAGCGACGGAAAACGCTCGTCGATCCCGACGCAGAACCGCGCCAGCGCCAGCCCGGCATCCTTGCGCACGTCCATGCGGGTGGTGCCGGCGTGATTTTGTTCGCCGGTGAAACGGATGCGGTATTGCCAGATCCCGACGATGGAGGTGACGACGCCGATCGAAAGCCCGCCGCCTTCGAGCGTCTGCCCCTGTTCGATATGCGCTTCGAGATAGCCGATGTGCCGCCCCGGCACGGCGGCAACGCGCGGCCGGCCGGCCAGCCCGGCATCGTGCAGCGCCTCGCGCATCGGACGACCGCTGGTGCGATCGCGCGCGGCATCGATTTCCGCTTCGGTCAATGCGCCGACATAAGAGCGGCTGCCGAGGAAGCTTCCAAAATGGCCCTCCTCGTCGCACCAGGATGCGACTTCGACGGCGCCGCGCGTGTCGGGATCGGGATTGATGACGCGCGCCGCTTCCAGCGCGTAGATGACGCCGAGCGGTCCGTCGAGCCAGCCGGCATAGTTCTGGCTTTCCAGATGAGAGCCCGCCAGCAGTTTGGGGCCCGGTTTGCTGCTGGTGCCGAGCACGTTGCCGATGCCGTCGATTTCGGCGGCAAGGCCCGCTTCGGGAAGTTTTTGCGCGAGCCATTGCAGCGAGCGCAAATGCGGTTCGGAGAAGGTCGGCTTGTGGACGCCGGTGTTGTGGGCGCCGATGGCGCGCAGGGCGTAGAGATCGGCAAGGACCCGGGCGCCGTTGGCGCGCAACATATTGTCTGACATGGAATTTTACCTGTTACTCCGTAGTTCTCCGGAGTAGAACAAAGTTCCCGCAAGCAGGCCAGCCTGCTTCATCCCGCCGCCAGCACTGCCAACACAATAATGACCAGCCAGCCGACGATGACCACCGCCGTCACCGCGCCGGCAACGATCCTGGCCTTCTCCTTGAAGGTGTAGTCGTTCATCCCGGTACCGCTGAGGATGGTAGGGCAGTTCACTATAGCAGCCGTCGGCAAGACCGGAATGGAGACCGGAATGACGATCGGTTGATGGCTCAGAGCGTTGCAAACCCGTCCGCGACGGTCGCCGCGCCGAGGAGCAGGGCGATCGTGCCGAGTGCAACGAGGGCCTTGATGGCTTTCCAGATCGCACCGTCAGGCGCGATCGGAATTCCGAACTGCACGAGCTTGTCGAGAAGCCCGATCGAAATGATCGCGACCGCGCCGGCGAGCAGGGCGGCGCCGCCGACGGCCGGCCAGGACGTGACCGACAGCAGCCACGACGACAGCCACGCCGGCGCCGCGTCTTTCCAGTGTCCGAGCAGAACGCCGCATCCGGACAGGAATGCAAAACACTTGATGAATTCCGGGCCGAAGGTGTCGGGGACGAACCGTATCCCGACTTTCTCGAGCGTCCATTCGATGAATTCATCGTCGGTGAAAAACAACAGCGCGCCGAGCGCGAGCGGAAACCAGGAACGGAAAATCAAGGCGATGACGCCGTAGAAAATCAGGTCGCGGAAGAAACGCCGCACGTATTCCCTGCCGCCGGCCTGCGAGAGCATGGCAGCGAATTCTCCGCGGCCGTCTCCGATGAAATCCTGCATCGCCATGGAGGCCTCCTCGGGCCAGCGGATTGCGGCCGAAGCAGACATTGGTCGAACGCAGGGGCAGGATGGGTTCATTGCGCGCCCAAAAGGATTCTTGCAAAATCCGGGATCGGCAATGGGGAAGATTCTGACGCTCCCTGGCGGGGTAATTATTTTTCGTAATTTCAATGGCTTGATAGCCGGTTTGGCGCTCGTGACATTACGATGCTTCCTGATGTCGTTCTGGATCGCGATCGTGCAAGTATGGCGGCTCGCAGACCACGGACGGCAACACGACACTCGGCTCCAACAACACGACCAGCCGCATCGCAGGCACCGCGGTCGGCGCCGATTACCGTATCTCGCCGAATACGCTGGCAGGCTTTGCGCTGGCGGGCGGTGGTACGAACTTCAATGTTACGAACGGTCTTGGCTCCGGCCGCTCCGACCTGTTCCAGGCCGGCGCCTTCATCCGGCACAATGCGGGTGCGGCGTATCTCTCCGGCGCGCTGGCCTATGGCTGGCAGGACATCACCACCAACCGCACCGTGACGGTCGCCGGCATCGATCAGTTGCGCGCGGCGTTCAATGCCAATGCGTGGTCCGGCCGCGTTGAAGGCGGCTATCGCTTCGTTAGCCCACGGATGGGCGGGGTGGGCATCACGCCTTATGCCGCAGGACAGTTCACCACCTTCGATCTGCCGGCCTATGCCGAGCAGGCGGTAACCGGCGTCAACACCTTTGCGCTGGCCTACGCATCGAAGAGTGTCACTGATACGCGCAGCGAACTCGGCCTTCGCAGCGACAAATCATATGCGATGGCGGACGGAATCGTCACGCTGCGGGGGCGCCTGGCATGGGCGCATGATTTCAATCCCGGCCGCAATATCGGTGCGACGTTCCAGACGCTGCCGGGCGCATCCTTTGTCGTTGGTGGCGCCGCGCAAGCCACGGACTCCGCGCTCGTCACCGCTTCTGCCGAAAAGAAATGGCTGAGCGGCTGGTCCGCCGCCGCCACCTTCGAAGGCGAGTTCTCTCAAGTCACCACCAGCTACGCCGGCAAAGGCGTCGCGCGGTATGCGTGGTGAGGTGACGACTTCCGGTTTTGGCCCATCGGCGACATTGGAACTGAACCCGCAAAAGTCAGCTATCGGACGACGAGCGGACGTGGCCGAGATGCGTCTCACAGGGGCGAATAGGAGGACGCGTCAAACATAAACGCTGGATTTCTTTTCAAGAGTCGCCCGTCACCCGAACGTCAGTCGGACCGGTAGGCACTCGAAGCGCACAGATGTACGCGGTGCTTCTGCTCGACTAATTGTTCGCACCGCAATCAGTCATTTGCCAAGCGGGCGTCCGGGATCGCCCAGTAAAGCCTCAATCGTAGAAGCCGGGCGCCATCGTCAGGCTGTCGCGCTGCGCCTTGTCGTGATTGATCCAGAGTTGCGCCTTTTCCTTCGCCATGATGTCGGCCATGCGCTGCATTGAAGCCACCGTCCTGTCCTTGTCGACATTCATGGACGGTACGCCTCGATTTTCCCAATTGGATTTGAAGTGAACGGCGTCGCCCGAGAGCAGGATCGCGCCGGTCTTTGGCAGCTTGACCAGTAAGGATTGATGTCCCGGCGTGTGGCCGGGCGTCGAGATGATCACGATGCTTCCGTCGCCGAACACGTCCTTGTCGCCTTCGAGCTTTGTCACCGGATGCTCGGGCTTGATGCGCCCGACGCCGAGGGGACTGGGCCATTCATATTCCAGCTTTTGCATCAACAACATTGACTGCGGGAACAGTGTGATGTTGCCGATGTGATCAGGGTGGGTGTGGGACACCGCGACGTATTTGATATCAGCGGGCTTGACCCCGAGTTGATCGAGCTGGGAGATAAGCGTCTTTGGCCGCTTCCAGTGGGTCGCGCTGGGATCCGCTGGTTTCTGACCATCAGGCATGGCTGAGATCGCGTCAGTGACACCGGTATCCCAGAGCAGCCAGCCTTGGGCGTGCTTGATCAGATAGCAGCTGTCGACAAAGTCCATCGACTTGCCGACGTTCACGCCTGGAGACCAGCGCGAGATGTCGCCAGCAACTCCTTCACCGCAATTGAGGATGTAGAGCCGCTCGGTCCCCGGCTTGGCCTGGGCGTAGCTCGGTTGGCTGAAGAGTACGCTCAGCGACGCAAGGCAGGATGCGGCGGCGATGGTAGACCGTCTGATCATGGGGCTACTCCCTTGAACCGGCATTACCAGATGAAATCCGGGACCACATGGACTGTGGCAGACTGCAGGGTTTTCGTCACGACCTCTACATCCGCTTCGGATCGAGGGCTATGTGGAAACGCGAACCAGCCGACAACGCGCGGAATTGGCCTCCGACATTGTCGGCCTAAGTCCAAGGCGCGCGCGAGCGTTAAATCTTGAGGTGAGGATCCAGCTTTTGTGGTTTGCGAAAAGCGGATTGCAATCAAATCGATTTTTGAGCTTTGGCGCTCCCTAGCGGAATCGAACCGCTCTCTCCACCGTGAAAGGGTGGCGTCCTAACCGATAGACGAAGGGAGCAAAACAACCGGGAAATCAATGCTTTATGGGCAGGATGTACCGTGTTGGCCGCCTTGCGTCCGGGTAGGACGATCTGGCGACGGGCGAACGTATAGTGGCGTTTGGCCGGGCGGGCAAGCCGCCCGAAACGCCCTTTTTGCGGTCCGTTTCGATCCCCGGAGTGGCGCCGCGGTCCGCAAAAAAACGGACCCGGCCTGCAACGGTTTCTAAAGCTGGATGCTCTACGGCTACGACAGGGGAACCTTGATATGGCTATGTTCAGCACCAAAAAACGCGAAGTTCGCAAATCCGTGCGCCAGCCCGGCTGGATCACGCTCGATGGCGGCTTTGCCGCGCGTCCGTGCGTGGTGCAGGACCTTTCGACGACCGGTGCCAAGGTCACGATCGAGGATTCCAACTCGCTGCCGGCCAAGCTGCGCCTGGCGTTTTCACGCGATGCCCGCAACGGCCAGCCCTGCGAAGTGGTCTGGCGCCGCGGCAAATCGGTCGGCGTCAAGTTCGTCCGCTAGCTCCCTTCCGCGAATGGCGATACAAGGCGGGATGCGAACCATCCTGCTTGCGATCATCGGCGCTGTGTTACTCGCGTTCTGTGCCTTCGCCGAACCGCCGCGTCTGCCGAATTCGGACGCCACGTCCAAACAGCTTCCCCTGAAGGGCGCCGCGTCGCCGAGTGCCTGCGCGCAATATGGCGCGGGCTTCGTCAGGGTCGAGGGCACGCAGACCTGTGTGAAGGTCGGCGGCGCCGTCAGCGTCGGCGCCGGTGCGTCCACCGGCTCGCGCTAGGTCATCGGCGCCGAGAGGTGTTGAGCGAAGCCGCGGCGGGACGCGAACTGCGCGAACCAGCGTTCGAGGTTCGGCAGTTTCGGCTTGGTAACGCCTTCCACGCCGAACCAGCGGCGCGCAAAGGCGCCGAGCGCGATATCGGCGATGGTGAACTGGTCGCCCTCGATGAAACGCCGCGTCGCCAGTTGCGCCTCGGGGATCTTCCACACCACGGCCTCGGCGTCGGCGTCCTTCTGGATCGTGACCATGTCGCGCTTCTCGGGTGGCGTGCGCACCAGCGCCCAGAACACGGGACGATCGACCGGCTGCAGCGTCGACAGCGTCCAGTCGAGCCAGCGGTCGACGGCAGCGCGAGATTTCGGGTCGGCGGGATAGATCGGCGAGCCGGCGCCGTGCGCCATGCAGAGATAGCGCATCACCGAATTGGATTCCCATAGCACGTAATCGCCCTCGACCAGCGTCGGTACGCGGCCGTTCGGGTTCATGGCGAGGTAGGGCGCTTCGGTGTTCTTGCCGAACTGCATGCCGGCGTCGATGCGCTCATAGGCGATGCCGAGTTCGGTCAGGCACCACAGCACTTTCTGCACGTTGACCGAATTGGCCCGGCCCCAGATCGTGAGTTGTTGTTTGTCGTTATCAGCCACGAATGTTCGCTCCCGCTATTCTCTTGTGAAGCGTTCATAGCCGAACGTCGGGGAAAAAGCGCCAATCCCGCGCGGCATCGGCCAATAAAAAATCAGGCCCCGCCGCAATGCGGCGAAGCCTGATATCAACGCAGGTTTTTCGACCGGTCAGCGGCCGAAAAACAACCACAACAGCAGAATGATCGGAATCGGCACGCCGAGCAGCCACAGCAGAAGTCCTCGTCCCATTTTAGCCTCCTCAAGATTTGATCGAGGAGGGAACGTGTCACCAGGTGACAGGTTCCTGGGCGGAATTTGGCTCAAGCGGTGGAACGTTTCGTCATCCTGAATTTGCGTGACTGTGGAATCTTGCAACGGCTACCAGTGGCCGATGTTCGGCATCGACGCCCACGGCTCCGCCGGCGGCTTCGGCGCGCCCTTCTGCAACAGTTCGATCGACTGCAGGTCCGGCGAGCGAACGAAAGCCATGTTGCCGTCGCGCGGTGGCCGGTTGATGGTGACGCCGGCCTTCATCAACCGGTCGCAGGTCGCGTAGATGTCGTCGACCTCGTAGGCGAGGTGACCGAAATGACGGTCCTCGCCGTATTTCTCCTCGTCCCAGTTGTAGGTGAGCTCGACCAGCGGCGCGCCGCGGTTCTGCGGTGCCGCCTTGAACAGGCCCTCGTCCTCGGCCGCGCACAGGAACACCAGCGTGAACCGGCCCTTGTCGTTGTCGATGCGGCGCACTTCCTTCAGCCCCATCGCATCCTGCCAAAACTTCATCGCGACATCGAGATTGCGGACGCGCAGCATGGTGTGAAGGTATCGCATGTTTCTTGGCTCCCTTGAGGGCGTTTGGTGATTTTGCGTCAGTGCGGGTGGTTCGACGCCCTAGATAGCAGCAAAATGCGAGACGGGGCAGGGGCTGGCGTGCAGCAAAACGATCCAAAACTATCGCGGAAAACGCGAAGTCGGTGCGAGCCTTTGGGTTGACTGGGCCTTCTGTCCCGTCCGCGCCGCAACCGGCGTTCGCGGCAGATCCGCAAACTCGCTCGAATGATGATCGCACCCCTCGGGGGTGGTGATGTAGATGTCGTGACAGCCGGTGCGCGCCATCTCGCGCTTTGTTAAGCGCGCCGACGAAGCCGTCCTGAAACACGGCTGAAGCCATATTGCGTGAACCCGCCGATCTCTCGCTGTGTCTAACGGGTACAGGAGATTGACAATGCGCAAGATGATCCAGGTTGGTTCCAAGGAAGAAATCGAATTGCTGCTGGCGTTGTTCGGCTCACAGCCGCAGCCGGCCAAAAAGAAGTCGCGGTAACGCGTAGTGGTCGCCAAAGCCCTCGGGCCGGAAAGCGCCTGCGAACTGGTGGTGTCTGTCGTTGGCCTTGCCTTCATCGTGATTGGATTCACGATGTTTTGGCAGGCTGTCTGAGCGATTCCGGCACCCGGATTGCCAATTCTTTCGCGTCTTCCCCCGCGTCTCGCCTATGGCTGCATGTCCCTGATCAAATATCTGTCCGCGCTGCTTCTCATGTTCAGTGCCGCCTGCGCCGCCGACCGACTCCCCGGGGGAATGCTCGGCAAGTGGGCGTCGGATGTTGCCGCCTGCAGCGAACAATCCAGCGAGCTTGGAATGACGGTCGAGCCGCGGAGCGTGCTGTTCTACGAGCACGGCTACGAGATCAGACGCATCGTCAAGCTCAAGGACGGCTCGCTGAAGGGCGTCGGCCACAGCGTCGCCGATGATGGCCGCACACCCGGTTCGGTCACGCTGAAGCTGATCGAGCCGGACAAGCTTCAGGCCGGGGGAGAGACGTATTATCGCTGCAAGGAGCGTGCTGGCGCGCGGTGAGCGATTGAGATAGATCGACGGGACCTGAACTGCCTCCGGGAAGTTGCATTTCCATGAGTCGATACCAGAACCTCGCCAACGTCCTCCGCGTGGCGCTGCTTCCGATCTTCGCCTTCGCGCTGCTCAACGCGATGCTGTGCTGGTTCACCGCCTGGATGTTCTGGGAGCGCTACGAGTTCTCGGCAACCTGTCTCGGATTCGGCTGCGGCGGTATCCTCATTGCGCTTTGCTCGTATCTGTATGTCCTGACCAACGAACTCCGCAAGCCAGTGTAGTCCGCAAGCCCGGCACGATGCGTCGGCGTCGGTTGTCGCGCCGCGGCGGATGCATTATGCAGAATCCTGCGTGCCTCGACACAAGAAGCGACGCCCATCGGGGGCGGGCGGTTGGCCGGCGCGCGGGCGGGGGCAGTGCAATGATTTTGGTGACCGGCAGCATTCTGGCGCGCGAGGACAGTTTCGACGAGGTGCGGCGCTCCTGCCTCGAACATGTCGAGCGCTCCCGCACCGAACCCGGCTGCATCTCACACGACGTGCATGTCGACTGCCAGAACCCGCTGCGACTGTTCTTTTTCGAGCAATGGAGCGACGAGGCCGCGCTGCGGACGCATTTCGCCGTCGAGGGCTCGAAGGCGTTCGTCAGATCCCTCAAGGGGCGGATCGTCGAGACGTCGGGTACGAAGATCTACCGGGCGGAATCGATCCCGAGATAGGCGCGCGTTGTATCGTCTACGGGCTCGTCAGACCTTGACGTCGACGTGGGGCGCGTCTTCGGCCGGTGCACTCTCCAGCGCCGCTTCCACGGCGGCGGCCTTGGCGTGCCAGACGGCCTGAAGATCCTGGTTGATCGTATTCGGCGGCGCCTTGGCCGTCTGGTCGACTACGAGCTGAATTCTTGCCTGCGTCACTTCAACCGGTATTGGGTAAATGACCATGGGAATGACCCTCCTGATCAAAGCGTCTCAGGCGGTCATTTACGTTTTGTAAACAGGTTGGGTTAACGGCGGTGGACATCGCCATAAAGGAGTCAACGGCAGGTTAACGTCTCGCGTCGTTACGGACGCAGCGTCGAAATCAGTGCGTCGTCTGCTCCAGCCGCTCGGCATAGAGGCGGAGTTCCTCGGCCATCTCGATGAGCTTCTGGGAGGCTTCGGGATCCTTCACGGCCTGCGCAAGGCGGCGGGCGCGGTTGGATTGATCGCGGTAATGATCGGCCTGGGTCATGACAGCACCTTCAGCACCTTTTTAGATAAGTACGTCCGATGCCGAAAAGGTTCGACGGGCGTGGCGGGCAAAATCGTGCCGAGGCGGGGCCGGCCGAAAAAGGTGAGAAAAGGTTGGGCGGTAACAATATCTTAAGGGGACGACCGAGGCGGAAAACGCGCCCCCTGTTCGTTCCAGGAGAACAAAGGGAGTCTCTTCCCGCAACGTCGGGACATCCTCTCGGGACTTCAGGCTTCACGTCAGAATCGGTGGCCAACTGGCATCGCGTGCGGGCCAAATTCGGACCGGCGGCACAGGCTGTGAACACCGGGGATCGCTGCGCAGCAAGTCGAAGCCGCAGCATACGAAATCGCACCGGTCGCGCTTGTGGATTTGCTGCGGATAATCCGGTGTCCTGCGAGGGCCGCCAGCGTCGCAACGCGCGTTACGTCAACGCTTCCTTTCGCAAGCCCGGATAACCCTATTCAGTTACGTTAAAACCCAAATCGCGTTGTACGCGCCTGCGGTTGCGCTAGGGATGACTGTCAGGAAAACAGCCATGGTCCCTTCGTTTCACAACGCGGACAAGCCGACCCACCGTCGGGTGATGGTTGTGGGATTGCTGTTTTGCGTGGCCTTCGTCGTGATCAGCTTCTCGCTGCGGCCGCAGGCCGAGAGCGGCCACGTGCTGGTCAAGGCCGACCGGCTGGTGCGCACGGCGGGGCAGCCCTACAAGGCCAACTAGCGCGTAAGCTCTCCTCAGTTCCAGAACGAGGGCCGGGCGAATCCGCTCCAGGCCTTGCCGAGCGTGGAGGCGTAATATTCCTCGCGTTCGCGCTCGAACTTCTGCTGGGTTTCCTTGAAGCTCGCCACGCGCGCTGCGATTTCAGCCCGCTCGCGTGAGAGCCGTTCTTCCTGTTCCGTCATCGCCCATCCCGTTCGTGTTGATTCTGTCCCGACATCATTGGCTGATGCGAATGGGGCGCGAATTGGGAAGCGGCGTTGCAGGATTGTGGTGGCGCGCGATCGCGGTGGATAAAGCGTGCCGCATTCTTGTCGCTGCTGCGCGTTCCCGTTAGCCAAAGACAAACGGGAGGTTCCAATGGCAAAGATCGATCTGGACGCGCTGAGCATCGAAGAACTCGCCGCCTTGCGTGAGCAGGCCACCGACAAATTGTTCGAGAAGGTCGCGGCACGCCGCGCCGAGCTCGAGGCGGAGCTGGAGAAGCTCGCGCAATACGGCAAGCCCGCCAGGAAGGCCGAAACCGTGCCGGCAGCGCCGAAGGCCAAGAAGACCGAAGAGGTCAGGGAACCGGTGGCCAAGGCCGCCTAGCGAAGCAGCGTCGTCCGGCTGCGCAATGCACGCGATCGGGCGCATCGCGCTGGCAATCCAGTTTGCCATGCTATAGTCGCGCCGGCCAACCATCCGGATATCAGCGGTGATCGCCAGGGATTTGCGCAGCGGCGTCGAAGCGCTCGGCGACATGATCGCCGAGGCGCAGTCCATCGTTCCCTTCACGGGCGCCGGCATCTCGACCGAAACCGGCATTCCAGACTTCCGCTCGCCGGGCGGCTTGTGGACACGTAACCGTCCGATCCCGTTCGACGAATTCGTCTCCAGCCAGGAGGCGAGGGACGAGGCGTGGCGCCGACGCTTTGCGATGGAGCCTGTATTTGCGGCAGCGAAACCCGGCCGCGGCCACCGCGCGCTCGCCTCGCTCTACAAGGCCGGAAAAATCCCGGCGATCATCACCCAGAACATCGACAATCTGCATCAGATGTCCGGCTTCAAGGCCGAAGACGTCATCGAACTGCACGGCAACACCACCTATGCCCGCTGTGTCGGCTGTGGTCAGGCCTATGATCTTCCTTGGGTAAAGGCGCGCTTCGACGAGAACGGCGCACCGGATTGCAGGGTGTGCAGCGAACCGGTGAAGACCGCGACGATCTCGTTCGGGCAAGCCATGCCGGAAGGCGAGATGCGCCGCGCAACGGAACTCGCCCAGCATTGCGACCTGATGCTGGCGATCGGATCCTCGCTGGTGGTCTGGCCCGCCGCAGGTTTTCCGCTGATGGCGAAGAATTGCGGTGCGAAGCTCGTGATTATCAATAACGAGCCGACCGAGCAGGACGATGTCGCCGATCTCGTGATCCGTTTCGACATCGGCGAGACGCTTGGACCGTTTGTAGGCAATTGATCTGCAATTGATTCGCAGCCGCGCAAGCCTGTTCATAGGTGCGGGCAGTTTGGTTTTTTAGCTATGCGCCGCAATCGGGAGTGTTATCTTTTGATTCGAGAGATTCGCGCGGCGTTGTCATGAGTGGTCATTGATGAGCGCGTGTTCCGGTCCCGTCACGGCGATGGCGGGCCGCTTTTTGAATGTGTGAGGTCCGGGGTCATGGGGTCGGACGGATTTGAGTCCAAGAAGCTCGGGGGGCCGCCGTCAGGCGGGACAGGGCAGAACAGGCTTGGACCGAGTGACTACGCGGGAAGCGCAGAGCGCGATCCGGCGTTGGACGCTCTGTCAGGGCTCGGCGATAGCGCCGCCAACCTCGTCGAAATCTCCGGCGTCATCAAATGGTTCGATGCGTCGAAGGGCTACGGCTTCATTGTTCCGGACAATGGCTGGCCCGACGTTCTCCTGCACGTCACCGTGCTTAGGCGCGATGGCTACCAGACCGCCTATGAAGGCGCGCGGCTGGTGGTCGAATGCGTTCAGCGGGCCAAGGGCTACCAGGCGTTCCGGATCGTCTCGATGGACGAGTCCACCGCCATCCATCCGGCGCAGATGTTGCCGCCCCGCACCCATGTCAGCGTCACGCCGACCAGCGGGCTGGAGCGGGCGCAGGTCAAATGGTTCAACCGGCTTCGCGGCTTCGGCTTCCTGAGCTGCGGCGAGGGGACGCCTGACATCTTCGTGCACATGGAAACGCTGCGCCGCTTCGGGATGACCGAACTGCGTCCGGGTCAATATGTACTCGTCCGCTTCGGGCCCGGCTCCAAGGGCATGATGGCTGCCGAGATCCATCCCGAGACCGGGCCGTCGGCACTGTCCTCCCACTAAATTCTTCCCTGACGGAAATGTGAGCCCGCCAGCGCATCCCTGCGTGGCGGGCTCTGGTGTTTCTGGCGATCATTGGGTTAGGGTCGCGGCAGTTGAGCTGGGGTTTCAGGCGTGAGTGCTGTCATGAATTTCGCTTCGATGGTTGCGGGTCTTCGCGGGCGTTCCCGCATGGTGATGCTGATCGCCGCGTTCGGCGTGACCGTGAACCTGATTGCCGTCCCCGGCGCGCAGGCGGCGAGCATCCAGCCGCTCGAGATCGCCACCAAGTCGGGCGTGCAGGTGTTCTCGGTCGAGATGGCCACCACCGAGGAAGAGAAGACCACCGGGCTGATGTACCGGAAAGATCTGCCCGACGGCAAAGGCATGCTGTTCGACTTCTCGCCTGAGCAGCAGATATCGATGTGGATGAAGAACACCTACATCTCGCTCGACATGATCTTCATCCGCGCCGACGGCCGGATCCTGCGGATCGCGGAAAATACCGAGCCGATGTCGACCAGGATCATCTCCTCGGGCGGCCTCGCCAAGGGCGTGCTGGAAGTGATCGCCGGCACGGCGCAGAGGTACGGCATCCAGCCCGGCGACCGGGTGGCGCACCCGTTGTTCAACAAGCGCTAATCGGGCTGGCGGCGATTTCGAGCGGAAAAGGCGCCGAACGGTTGCCTTGATGGCGGCGCTGCAAGCGTGTATCGACGCATTTCCCAGCACAGAAACGGGGTATAGCGCAGCCTGGTAGCGCGGCAGTTTTGGGTACTGCAGGTCGTTGGTTCGAATCCAGCTGCCCCGACCAAATGCTTTGCGGACGATCGACCCGCTTGTACGTATGTTCTCGTTATGTTCTTATGACTCATCTCTCGGAGGTGATTCATGGACGTCGACAAGCAACGCGAAATCATCCGGCTCTGGAACCGCATGCGCCAGGTCGAAGGTCCGGTCGCGGAGGAAGTCCGCATCCAGATTCTCGAATGCTTCGCGAAACAGGAATCGCTGGAAGTCCGCATGAACGAGCGGCGCGAGGTGCTGCGACGTGTTCCGGTCCGTACCGCTCAACTGCATCGGATCGGCGAGCGCGCCAGCAGCGCGACGCTGTGACGGCGGCGTAAACGCGGCGAGGTCGATTCGGCGCGCGTCAAGATTGACGGAATCGCCGCGCGGTGCATGCTGCAGGCATGTTGTCGCGTGTGCGCAGTCATTTCCAAGGTGCGAAGGTCGCCCGCATGAGCAGCGGGACGTATTGCATCATCCGTGATCTCGGGCTGGTTAAGGGCGGCAAGGGAATGCGGCACCATGAGGTGCTCGTCACCTTGAGCGTCAAGGCATTGTGGCGCTCGATCGCTAGCGCTGCGAAGCCTGCCAGGCCAGCAGCCGGTGTTCAGCCGCCGACATCGCAACCGATGTCAGATAGCCGGTCACTCCTAACAGGATAACGCCGGCGAACAGGTCGGCCGAGCGGAAGGCGCGGGCCGACAGCAGCACCCAGTGCCCGAGCCCGTCGAGGCCGGCCAGGATTTCGCAGACCACCGACAGGATAAGCGCCACCGTCACGCTGAGCCGCATCCCCGCGAGAATATCGGGGCTCGCCGAAGGCAGCGCGATCTTGAAGATCACTGCCATCCGCGACATCTGCAGCGACCGCGCCACCTCGTAGAGCCGCGGCTCGACGGCCGCGAAGCCGTGGATGGTCGCCAGCATGATCGGCCAGATCGCGCCGAACGAAATCACGAACAGCGCCATCGCCTGCGTCAGCCCGAGCATGGCGATTGCGACCGGGATGATCGCCGAGACCGGCAGCGGCCGCAGGAATTCCAGCGACGGCGCGACATAGGTTCGCATGACCCGCGACGATCCGATTACCGAGCCGATGGCGATGCCGGCGATGGACGCGGCCAGCCAGCCATAAGCCATGTGCTCGAGTGTGCCG